>CAZISK010000008.1:0-24953 GCA_964541355.1 uncultured Candidatus Obscuribacterales bacterium | reverse complement strand
ACCGTCGAGTATCTGCACTCCCTCCAGCCTGCCATTATCCACAGAGACATAACTCCGGATAATCTCATTTTGCAGGAGGACGGCACGATCAAGTTGGTCGATTTCACCGTCGCGCATCAATTCGACGCTCAAGGCGGCTCCACCGTTGTCGGAAAGCAAGCGTACATGCCTCCTGAGCAGTTCCAGGGCGAGCCCTGTCCGCAGAGCGACGTTTACGCAATTGCTGCCACTATCTTCTTTCTGTTGACCGGTCAAGAGCCCGAGCCGATGGAGCCCTCGCACCCCGGCCGCATCGTCGATTCGCTGTCAGTGGAATTGGATGCATTGATTGCAAATGCGACGGCGTTCCACAAGGAAAATCGAATCGCAAGCGCACACGAACTGCGTCTGGCTATAGAAGGCTTGCGTAGCCGCTCCGAAATCAAAGTCAACTAGTTCGAAGCAGGCGCAACGACTTTGTCGCGCCGCCTGCTCGTCTAGTTGCCTAATTGTTCCTAGCCCCTGGCGCCAGGGAGCTTGCCAATCGGCTCAAGCGCGTCCGGGTTTTCCACAGACGAGAGATCTCCGGTTGGATCGCCTAAGTACTGCGCTCGAATTGTCCGGCGAACGATCTTGCCGGAGCGTGTCTTCGGTAGTGCGCCGACGGTGTGAATTACCTCCGGGCGCATGACCGGGCCCAGCTTGTGAGCGACCAGATCGCGCAACTCTTTCGTCAGTTCGCCGGATGCGGCTTTACCTGGCATGAGAACAACGAAACAGACCAGAGCCTCACCTTTGACGTCATCAGGAACGCCGATTACGGCCGCTTCTGCTACATCCTTGTGCTCGACGAGAACAGACTCGACTTCGCCGGGTCCGACTCGCTTTCCAGCCACCTTAATGGTGTCATCGGATCTGCCGAAGAGGAACCAGGATTCGTCTTGATCGCACTTGGCCCAGTCGCCGTGATACCAGACTCCGGGGAATTTCGAAAAATAGGTTTCAACATAACGATCGGGATCCTTCAGGAATCCTTTCGTCATCGAAGGTCCCGGCTTCTTGCATACAAGATGGCCAATCTCATTGCTCAGGCTCTTGCCATTTTCATCGAAGACATCGATGTCCATGCCCAGACCTGGACCGCCAAGGGAGCACGGCTTCAGCGGCATCAATGGTAGCGGTGTGAGCAGTCCGCCTACAATCTCCGTACCGCCGGAGATATTCATGATTGGGCATTTCGTTTTTCCAACATTCTTGAAATACCACATATAGCTGTCTTCGTCCCATGGCTCGCCGGTTGATCCGAGGAGGCGAAGGCTGGATAGATCGTGCTTTTGCACCCACTCTTCACCGGCCGCCCGCAATGCGCGGATTAGGGTCGGGCTGATGCCGAGCGTGTTTACTTTATGTCGGTCGACAATCTGCCAGACGCGATCTGGTGTTGGATGATTGGGCGCTCCTTCGAAAATGACAATTGTGCCGCCCCAGAAATATACGCCGATGATCTCCCAGGGACCCATCATCCAGCCGATGTCCGACACCCAGAAGAAGACATCTTCAGGACGAACGTCGAAGGTGAAGCCCAGCTCTTTTACTATCTGAGCCATTGCCCCTGCGTGTGTGTGAACGGTGCCTTTCGGCTTACCGGTCGTGCCGGAGGTATAGAGATACATCGATGGGTGTTCTGCATCGAGATCCACTTTGGTAGTGGCGGGCTTAACGGTTTCCATCGCTTCATGCAGCCAAAGATCCCTGTCTTTATTCCAGGAGATCTGATTCTGCGTGTGTTTCACAACAACGATTTTCTTGAGGTTGGGTAAACTTTTGGCAGCTTCGTCAGCATCGTTCTTAATCTCGATCAGCTTACCTCGGCGCTTGCCACCATCAGCGGTGAAGAGCACTTTCGCTTCGGCATCGGCCAATCTGGTCGCGAGCGCCTGAGAGCCAAATCCGCTAAATACAGGCACGGCGACGGCGCCGATTTTGAAGCAAGCCAGAAGCGTGGCGACTGTCTCTGGTATCATCGGCATGTACATGCCGACTGCGTCGCCTGGCTGTACGCCAAGTTCGAGCATTACGCCGGCCACCTTGCTGACCATTTCATTCAATTCGCCGTAGTTGAACTTTCGCAGTCCGCCTTCTTCGCCTTCCCAGATCAATGCCGGGTGTGCGCTGCCTACGCTGCTTCGGCAGCCTAGTTGCTGGCCTTTTGTCTGATGCCAATCAAGTACATTGTCGACGATGTTGAGTTTGCCGCCGACGAACCATTTCGTCCATTCGAAGCCTTTGCTGTCGTCCATCAATCGGCTGTACGGAGTCGACCATTTGAAGCCCATGAAATCAATCGCTTCCTTCCAAAACCAATTGGTATCTTCGGTGGATCGTTTGATTAAATGACGCCAATCTCTCAGTCCGTGCTTGGAAATAAAGTCTGCTGCGCGGCAATTCAGGTATTGACCGGTAGGTTTCCAAATTACGTCCGTCATAGTTGTACTCATCGAAGCGCCCTCGTAAGACAAATCAGGCGACCGAGGCATTGTCCGACAGCCAGGGTGGCTGACAATTGAAGGACGACTCAGTGCCATGGAACACAAACGGTCATAGTATCGGACGTTTTGGACGCTTTGTGCCAAAACATAGAGAAAAATTAGAATTGAGCGCTGTGGACAACCACATATTGGCAGCCATCTGGAGTGGCGCAGGTCGTTTCTGCTTGGTCGGAATTGAACGCGCCGATAGTGACACCACTGGTGGTGGTGGCCAACTATTTCGACGAAATCAGATCATGCCAAGGAATAGAGTTGAAGAAGACCTCACAGTCAAGCACTATGCAGCCGAGCAGATTGGCAATCAAGACGGCTGACCAGACGAGCTTGGGAGGATGGCGTTCCAAAAGCATGAGGACGGTACCTTCGACCATGATGGAGTAGGTGCCGAAAAGCGTTAAGCCCCACGGTCCTGAGCCAGCGATGTACGGCCCTAGACCGAGAATCAAACCCAGGAAAGAAGCGAAGTTCATCAACAGCGAATCGAACATCGACCGGCCAAGCCCGCCCCACTTCATCCGCCACAGCACAAAGCCTTCTACCAGAAGGATTGGCACGAATTGAAAAATGTAGAAGCCTAGCATTGTTGCCAACGGGATTTACTTCGAAACTTGACGTTGGAGACCATTCTATCGTAACCCGTCAATCTTTCGCCTTCCTCATTTGGGCAGGACGTCTATAAACACGAGCTCAGGTCTGCAAAAGAATCGAATTCGCGGGGCTGCTCCTCTTTCCATGCCAACCCCTCGAGAAATGCAAAGCATTGTACCGTTGCCAATATCAGTCATACACCCACCTCCCCAATCGCGAGGCACGCTGCTCAAGGTAATAGGCGGACCGAAAAATGGCAGCTGAACCTGACCTCCATGGGTGTGGCCCGCCACAATCAGGTCGACTGGCGGATTGGTCAATGCATAATCAGGTGCATGACCCAGGGCGATGTGAAACTCATCAGTCTTGTTGAAGTTGTACTTACACGTTCGCGAGTCGGGAAGACTTAGCTGTGTCACTGCAATGTCTGCGAACTTGCCGGTCTTGCTCGTGGCGGTGACTTGATAGGGCAGATCCTTGAAACAACTCATCCAGTCTGGAGGATCGATATCGCCCTTGACCACGAACACACCCACTGAAGGCGAAAGATCGACTCGTTTGAGCATGTCGTTGAGAAGCTCTATTTGCCGCGGTCTGGTCTCATTGTAGACGTTGATGTAATCTCCGGCGAAAAGAACGACATCCGGATTGTATTCCTTGACGTGCATAAGCGCGTCGTAGTCGTAGTTGCAGACATCATCGGTCTGTATATCGGCGATCACCGCGATCTTGAGCGGGTGTTTCAACTTGCTCGTCGTCATGCTTTCTTTGCGTATCGTGAGCCAGTGCGGCTCAACCACGAATCCTTCGATGCCAATCAATACTACCACCGCGGCGATCGCTGCAAAGCATGCGGAGAACAACTTGAACTGTTTCCTGGAATGATACGCGCAGATTGACAGCAACAACACGGCGAATATAAACAGGCTGTAGCTCAAGAGCGTCAATGCGTTCATAAAACTGGTGGCGAGCAAAAACAGGAAGCTTATAACGAATGGCGGATAGACCAGGCAGACCAAAAAATAGCTCCATAACCTGTTATTAAATCTGGCAAGGAAAGAATGGGCGCCCATGCAATAGGCCGCCTGGGTAAATAAAAACAAGCCGAGGTTCAAGTACATAGCGCCTCAAGTCTTAACTATCATTTTCCCATTCCGGTCCTCGTTTATCCAGCAATGAAGTTTTTGATTTTGCGCAACTACTCGCCCTTTGCCTTTGCGGGAATAATGACTTAAATTGAGAAGAGACCTCTTAAGGATCTGCTGATACACATGAAGTCCAGCAAAAACACCATGATGTCTGTAGCGCTTGGTTTGGGTGCGTTGGTCTTCGCATTCTTTCTTGTCCTCTCCGATCCGCAGCAGGGCGGACAGGTAGTACAACAGATTCAAAAGACGACGTCGAGCTGGTCTGGAAAACCAGCTCCAGCGACGACACTGGCTCCGGAATCGCGCATGGACGTTGGGTTACCTGCTTTTCCACCCGCGGCTGGCAATGTCAGACCGGATGATGCTATGACCAGCGCGGAGAGCTATCTCGACTCGGCCTGGAAAACACCGCAAGCTGCCAGTCAGGCCAATTCCGGCATGCCTAATCAATTTGCTCAACAGCCGGCCATGCCTTTTCAGCAGGGAATGCGCCAGCCTGGGATGACTAACCGGGGAGGATTTGGACGCCCCGGTTTTCAACGCCCGGGACTCAGCCAGTTCTTCGGTCAACAGCCCAGCGCAAATCAACAGCAAGATAACGGACGAATGAGGTCCGCTCAAGAAGCGGTTCGCTACGAACTTGGTGTGGCGCGCGGTGCGGCGGCTCGGGCATACTCATGTCTTGATCGGACTCGAGGTGCCGAAGAGTCTTCTGAAAAACAATCAGCAGCGTCAGAGGCTCGCAGCCATGCAGCCGAGGCAAATGCTGCCGCCGGTCGTGCCTATTCGCGTGGTGGTGGAGTGCCAGAGGTGCAAGGACTGATTGCTGAGGTTCGTGCCACTGCCAACCGGGCTCAGGACTATGCCAATCAAGCATCCAGCGCGGCTTCCGGTTGGTAACCAGAATAAACCAACCGCGCTATCGCTTGGATAAGTGGGTTCGTCTACTTCCCTCTCGACCTGAATTGATACGAACCATTTCCCATGCGCACGAGCACTCTCAACCATTGCGCAGTCCTTAAAGGACTTGAGCCGGGCATCAAAGGAGAGCTTGGGAGGTGGAAAAGGATTTCCAAAGTTCAAAAAACGAGGACGGGGAGATTCGTTTAGATACCCCCAAGGGACCAAGCTGAATGGCGGGCATACAGCCAACTTAGACATTGTCCGAAACGCTCTGTCTATTCAAAGCTGAAGAAGCACTCCGAGTGGTGTCAACTATTTGCCGTTGCCATTGCCATTGGTCCCGGCGCTGGGGAGCAGCACCCGAAAAATTGTTCCTCCGCCCGGTCGATCCAGCACATCGACGGTGGCGCCATTGGTGCTGGCCGCCTCGCTTACGATTGCCAATCCCAGCCCGCAGCCGGAGCCGTTACTGCCTGGAATTCTGTAGAACCGCTCGAACACCTTCTGTTTTTCTATGTCTTCAATTCCAGGTCCATCGTCCTCGACTGTCAGGACCACCCTTTCCGCATCTTCCACTTTGATCCAGATGGAGCCGTGGGCCGACGTGTATTTGATGGCATTGTCGAAAAGATTGGTGAGCATCTCTGAAAGATCTCCTCGATCTGCCCTGATGTTGACCGGTTGTTCGGGCAGATCGAATTCCATGCTGACACCCCGAGCCAGGGCCTCGTGCACGACATTGGCAGCGGCGAAATTTACCGCTTCGTTCAAATCCATCAACTCCAGTTGTTTGCCTATGTGCTCTTCCGATCGTGCCAGACTGAGCAGTCTATTGAGAAGGTGAGTCACCCTGCTTGCCGCCTCCGACATTTGAGCCAGGACAGAATCAAAATTTTCTTTCTCCGAGTCCTTTATTCGCTCTGCATAATCGACATATGTCTTCAATGCCGTCACCGGTGTGCGGAGCTGATGCGCAGCATTACCGATAAATTGACGTTGAAGCCGGATGTGGTCATTGGCTCCGGCGAATAGCTCATTGAGAGCCTTGGTCACAGGTGCGAGTTCCGCCGGAGTTTTCCCGAGCTCAACTGGTGAGAGATCGAGTTTGCCTCTAGACTCGAGCAGGTGACCAAGTCGTTCGAGCGGATCCAGTCCGTTTTTCACTCCCAGCCATACTGATAAACTAGCGAGCACGACCAGCACTAGCTGCGGTGCCAAGATACTAAGAAATATTTGTTCTAAGAATTGCTGCCGGCTGTCCAGCGTCTCAGCCACTTGCACCCAGATTTCATCGGGGCTTGGTTTTATCTGAACAGATATTCGACACATGCGAACAGGTTCACCGTCTATGGTGGTATATCTGAATTTGGGATCTTCGACGTTACTGTCGTTGGGCAGAGGCAATACTGCGTCACCGGTCAATCTATGACCGTAGCTGTCCGCGATCTGGTAGAAGAACTGATCCTTGACGTTGTGTCGCAGAATCGCTTGAGCCGCTTTCGGGATGTCTGCGACTACGATGCCGTCTTCGTTGCGGCTCAGCCTCCCGGCGATTGATTCAGCCGACTTCAATAAAAGCATGTCGTACGATTCGTTCGCGAACTTTTCAGCTAATCGATAGGCAACGAATGCGGACAGGGAGCAAAGACAGACAAGCGGTACCAGCAACCAGAGAAGCAGCTTTCTTCTAATGGACCCTCTGTAGGGTTTAGGGTTCGACAAGGAAACCTAGCCCCCGAATTGTCTGCAGCTTCAATCCAAACGGCTCCAGTTTTTTCCGGAGGCGATGAATGACGATATCGATTGCATTGTACGTAACTGATGCATCCCAATCGCTCAGTAGCGATGCCAGTTTTTGCTTAGTGACAAGCGATCCTATGTTGTGTATGAGAATCTCGAGCACCGCGTATTCTCTAGGTGACAGCTCGATCAGCTCTTCGCCTTTTCGCAGGACGCGCTTGACCGTGTCGAAAGTCAACTCGCCGATATCTACCGTTGTAGCGTTGCTGAGGTTCATGCGTAGAAGCGCTCTGATTCTAGCTTCCAGCTCTCCAAGATGAAACGGCTTTGTGACGTAATCGTTGGCCCCTAAATCGAGACCCTGAATTCTATTCTCGTAGCTGTCTCTGGCTGTGAGGATTAGGACCGGAACGCCGATCTTATTATTGCGAATGCGCTTGAGGAATTCCAGCCCGTCGAGCTGCGGCAGACCGAGGTCGAGAATGATCAGGTCGTAAGGCTCTGTTTTGACGGCGGTCTCGGCGTGAATACCATCACCTATGCAGTCAACTACATATCCGCTTCCCCTGAGAACGCGGGCGAGCGAGTCCGCTACTAAATCGTCATCTTCAACCAAAAGTATCTTCATCGGTTTTGCAATCGAAGGGTTCTTTCCACAGTTTAACCGATCAAATGTCCAAATAAGCTAATCCATCAGGGGTACAGATCCTGATGGATTGAGCTTATTCGATTGCGAATCAATCTCCTGCTGAGAATTCAACTAGTTCCAACCACTCGATACGATCTGCGTCCTCTTCCATGTGGAGGATAATCAAATTGCTTGTTTCCATGGAATGACAGAACGGACAGTGTTTGGCACCATCTCGGGCGTGAAAAGTCTCTTCGCAATCTTCGCACTGGTACTTTATAGGAAGGGCTTTCTTCGGCGGTCTTATCGCGTACATTACTATCTCCTCTGACCACGTTGCTGACCTTACGTGTTTGCCTTCCGAAACGTGCTAGTGTCGATTTACAAGCGAACTTGAATCAGCATATTTCCAACTTATCAAGCCAATCCTTTCAATCTCTTTTCCGTTTGCCGCAATCTGAAAAAATCGAATCATGAAGCGGTGGCTTTCTTCAGGCTTTTTCTCATTAAAAAGAAGCAGATAGTCTCCAGTCGAAGGGCGTCTTCAGGTACTGGCCTGAACCTGTCATGGGATGTGTCTGGGGTGGTCATAGACCCCACCAGTGCAGTTAGCCAAATTCCCTGCTCCTTGCGTACTGGCACTGGCACTGGCGATGGAGTAAGGCGTGCACCCCGCGACCGCGCTGATGCTCTATCATAATGCCGCAGAGTTAAAACACCGGCAGCACGTGCTTATACAGAAAATAGTTTGAGTGCGCTATCTAAATCGTGCGCTTGTATAGAAGTGTTCGTGCTTGCTCTGGTGCCAGCAAATAAGGGTGATGAGGATGCACACCATGACCGCCATGAAAGCGAGAAACATGAGCGAATCAGAGTGCCGAAGCAGCGTGTTGAAATGAAAAATATGATGCATACGAAAAGTAGGGGCCGTCGGGGTGTTGTTGCCTACGCGAGATAAATATGAAACCGCAGGTTGACGTATGGGTAAATGGTGAAAATACTCCTTACAATGAAGCGAAGCGTCAAGAGTAAATCCAGTGGAACGACTGTATATGCTGATACGGTTGGCATTTGCGGGGGGGGCTCCAATCAGTCGAATCTGCAAAATCGGACTTTTGATATGGCCGGAAACAATGATATGGACTTGCGAAATGCTTTTTATATCGCTATCTAAGAGCCCACAAGAGTGAGGCTGGGGCGGGTATTTGCCTGGTGATGGAGCTGTGCTACTGCCGGCACCGCTTGTTTGGTGCTATTCGCTTTGATCATGTCCAGGAAGTACTGATGGACTCGCAGATCATCGGTGATTTCAGGGTGGAACGTAGTTAAAAGGAAGCGTCCCTGTCGAGCCATGGCGATGGTATCACCGATAGTGGCCATCACCGTCACGCCGGGACCTGTCTCTACAATCTGTGGAGCTCTGATGAATACAGCGGGGAATGGCTGTGCACCTAACTCTTCAATGTCGAGCATGGTTTCAAAACTTGCTCTCTGTGGACCATATGCATTTCTGCGCACGGTAATGTCCATGAGTCCCATCGATTTTTGATTGATCGCCTCGATTCGGGAAGCAAGCACAATCGAGCCCATGCATGTGCCATAGATCGGCATCCCATTCAAGCCATATTCGCTTATCGTGGTGAACACTTTCCCTCCGAAGGCCTCGTCAAATTTGTTGATCGTCGTGGATTCTCCGCCCGGGATAATCAATGCATCGATTCTGTCTAGATCACGCAGATGACGTATCTCGACCGTAGCGGCTCCAAGCCGTTCGACGGAATGCTGATGCTCTCTGAAATCGCCCTGCAGTGCTAATACACCGATCTTCAAAGTTGACATGGTCGCCCTCACTTCTCGTTAATTGAAACACCATGCCGGAACCTGGTTCCGGCATGGCTTTAATGTGTTACCAACCGCGAACGGCAAGCTGTTCTTGTTCCGTCAGCGACTGTACGGTTCTGCCGACCATCGCTTCTCCGAGATTTTTGCTGACTTCCGCGAGTACTTCTGGATCGTTGAAATAGGTTGTCGCCTTGACGATCGCCTGTGCTCGCTTCATCGGATTGCCGGATTTGAAGATGCCTGAGCCGACGAAGACTCCGTCCACACCAAGTTGCATCAGCAGTGCTGCGTCAGCGGGCGTAGCGATGCCGCCGGCGGCAAAATTGACGACCGGAAGCTTTCCTTCTTGCTTAACTTGTTTCACCAACTCGTAAGGAGCGCCAATCTCTTTGGCATAAGTCATCAGCTCTTCGTCGGGCATAATCGTGAGCTTTTTGATCGCTCCCAGAATTGCCCGAGCATGCCGAACGGCTTCGACTACGTCGCCGGTTCCGGCTTCGCCTTTGGTCCGCATCATGGCGGCACCTTCGCCGATCCTTCTGAGCGCTTCGCCAAGATTGCGTGCGCCGCATACGAAGGGAATTGTGAATTTCGATTTGTCGATGTGGAACTCTTCATCGGCTGGTGTCAGCACTTCGCTTTCGTCGATGCAATCGACGCCAAGCGATTCGAGAATTTGCGCTTCGACGAAGTGACCGATTCTCGCTTTTGCCATGACAGGAATGCTGACCGATTCGATGATCTTCGAGATCAACTCGGGATCGCTCATTCTCGCGACGCCACCGTTGGCGCGAATGTCGGCGGGCACTCTTTCTAATGCCATTACGGCGCAGGCACCCGACTCTTCTGCAATCTTGGCTTGTTCCGCGTTGACGACATCCATGATGACGCCGCCCTTCAACATCTGAGGAAGAGCTTTCTTGACGCGCTCTGTTCCGACTTGCGCGCCCGATTGCTTCTTCTCTTGTATTTTCGTAGCCATTTTTACCTCCAGTGTGTGGTGTCTATTGGAATCGCGATCGGAAAAAACGTTTAAATAAATGAGTGGGAACCGGTTCCCATCAGATGAGATCGGTCGTTCGGTGTGGAGAGCGCGATATCGTCCAGGTATGCCTTAATTGCTTTGGCGAGTAGGCGAATTCCTTTAACGATTGTGGTTTCATCCAGTTGGATAAAACACAATCGAATGTATTCGGTCTGATCGTTAGACAGGAAGCACATGTCGCCCGGGGCGTAAACGACGCCTTCCTGTTTTGCATAGCTGAGCAACTCCCTGCTTGAGAGTCCATCAGGCAGTTTTATCCAGAAGAACATACCGCCTTCCGGCTTCGACCAGGAGATCTGTGCGCGCGTGCCGTTGCCATCTGTGATGAAGCCCAGTTCGCGCTGAAGCGCTTTGAGCATAACATCCCGGCGCGAACGGTAGGTATCGCGGACGGTGACTAGATGCTGTTCGTACAGACCTTCTTTCAAGAATTCCGCTAGTATCACCTGCGATATCGAATTCGTGGAAAGATTCGAAGCGCGTTTAGCCAGAACCAGGCGTGCCATCATTTCCGGCGGCGCTAGAAGCCAACCAAGACGCAAGGCTGGACAGAGCGCCTTTGAAAATGTGCCAAGATGAATAACGATGTTTTCCGAGCCGGGAAGCGCTCGCAAGGATGGCAGCGCGGTCCCTTCGTAGCGCAGATCGCCTACGAAGTTATCTTCCAGGATAGGGACCTGATACTTTAGTGCAAGAGCCAACAGCTTTTCTCTGCGTGCAAGAGACATGGTGATGCCGGTAGGATTTTGGAAGTTTGGTATCACATAGATTAGTTTCGGACGATTCCTTGTAAGCACGGACTCGAGCATGTCCAGCTTGATTCCTTCGTCATCGAGCCGCACCGGAAGGCAGCGAGCCTGCCTGCTTCTGAAATTGCATGTCGCCCAGAGATAGGTCGGATCTTCCGTCACTACGAGGTCGCCCGGATCAATGAGGACGCTGCTTACCACATCAAGTCCTTGTTGGGAGCCGCAGAGTATGAGCAGACGATCGTCTGACACTTCGATGCCCTGCATTCTGAGATGTTTGGCAACCTCGCCACGCAGCTGTGGCAGTCCTTCGCCGGGGCTGTACTGGAAAAGATCATTGGAGCGACCGGATTCGAGAATGCGATTCAAAACCCGTTCGAAATCTTTGTGCGGGTACGACTCATCTGTAGGAATCCCGCCGGCAAATGAGATCAAATCTGTTTGCCGTCCATAGTTTGCATACTCCAGTCTCAGCAAATCATGCGCCGACTGGCTTGCTTTGGAAAACTTCTCTGACCACACTATGGGGCTATTTTGACCTTCGACAAGCGCACCATGCTCTTGTCGGTTTAATCCAGACCGAACATAAGTGCCGCGACCGACGAAACTCTCAATGTATCCGGCACTGATAAGCTCGGCGTACGCCCTTGAAGCGGTCGACCGGTCGATGTTCAGCAGTTGCGCGAGCTCTCTATTTGTAGGTAGCTTCGTGTTGACAGGCAGACGTCCGGATTCGATCGCCTCTCGGATACGGTCGTATATGACGGCATACAGAGGCGTATCGCCTCTCTCTTTATTGATATCGCCTAGCAGTTCCTGCCAATTTATGCCTGTTTTTGGCATTGTCTGTATGATTGTCTGGGTCGTGAGGGTTGTCTGCAATATCGCAATGTTAGTGGGTTTTGTCCCGTGTGTTGTGAGCATAACGCGAATTGGCTGGTGTAGCAACCCGGACAATTAATTAAAAAGGATTAGTTGGCTGGTTTTGCCAGAGCTTCCCGATGGCTATGGGAATATGCGTCTACGGCTACTGCCAGCGCTATCGTCCAGAGTATAAAGGCGATAACCATCGCAAACATAACGACAATCACCATCGATAGCTGGCCGGCCAAGGTCAAGATGGACGCCGATATTGCAACCAACCACACCGGAATAGATGTCCAACCCAGCCATTTTGGTAACCCAAATCCGGCGATAATGGCTCGAGCCAATATCAATCCGCTCGCCGCATATAAGGTATTAGCCAGGACAAGAGACTGAGTCAGCGCCTGATTGAGACTTCTCCAACCTTCGAGAATCAGATACTGTTTGAACCCGCTTACTCTGAGCAATTGAGTGCTGATATCCGAGAAATAGATCATCAGATTGCCGAAAGACTGCAGGTCCAGTGCCACCGCAATCACGGTCAGCATCATTGCCATATTGAGCCAGAGAGTGTCTCGCACTCGCAGTATCTGCTTGATCGCCAGGAAGAGGAACAAGAATGAAATTGCGCAAAGCCCGGCAAGTGCACATGTACTTTGCCACACTGCATGGTGAGTCGATACGAACTGCATGAGCTGTACCAGAGAGAGAGCCTGCAGATCGCCTGTGCGGAAGGAATAGATGGCTAGAAAAACCGCCGTGGCGTGAAGCACGGTAGAGGCGATGGCAATCCACTGCAAATGCCGATAGCGAGCCTGTATAGAGGGGTCGACGAGCTGATGAATCTCGTGCAATCCGGACTCGGAGAGTTTTTTTTCGATATCCCGCATGCTATCGGCCATTCCAGTCTCCTGTGTGCGGCGATCAGGACGCTCGAAGCACGAGATCCTAGTACTCTAGCGTTTCCGAATCTCCCTCACGCCGCCCATGTAGGGCACAAGCACATCGGGGATTTTGACCGAGCCGTCTTCCTGCTGGTAGTTTTCCAGGATGGCCGCCAGTGTGCGACCGATGGCCAGTCCGGATCCGTTGAGGGTATGAACGTAGCGTGATTTGCTGCCGTCGGCCGGTTTGTATCGAATATTGGCTCTTCTGGCTTGAAACTCGTGGAAGTTGCTGCAAGAGCTTATCTCTCTGTACTTGTTCTGAGCGGGAAACCAGACTTCGAGATCGTAGCATTTGCGGGCGCAGAAGCCGAGATCGGCAGCGCAAAGCACTATACGTCGATAGGGTAGTTTCAAGGCCTCTAGAATTTTCTCCGCGTCCCTCGTCAGCTTCTCATGCTCTTCTTCGGAGGTCTCCGGTGTGGTGAACTTTACGATTTCCACCTTGTTGAACTGATGCTGGCGAATATAACCTCTCGTGTCCTTCCCAGCGCTTCCGGCTTCCCTTCTGAAGTTGGGCGTGTATGCGCAATGAAAAATCGGCAGGTCCTCTTCTTGGAGTGTCTCTTCTCTATATAAGTTGGTTACCGGCACTTCCGCCGTCGGAATCAGGTAAAGCTCATCATCGGCGCATTTGTAGAAGTCACCTTCGAATTTCGGAAGCTGTCCGGTGCCGACAAGTGCATCTCTATTCACCAAAACGGGCGGAAAGACTTCGGTATACCCATTGGCGCTGTGAGTGTCCAGCATGAAGTTCATCAGAGCGCGCTCAATCTTCGCGCCCATGTCGACCAGCACTGTGAAACGCGATTCCGCAATCTTCACGCCTCTTTCGAAATCGAACACTCCAAGCTCGACACCGATGTCCCAGTGCTCGCGTGGATTTTCAATTTTCGGAATCTCGCCCCATCGGGAAATTTCGACGTTGTCATTTTCATCTTTGCCATCCGGTACGCTCGGATCCGGAATGTTCGGGATCGACATGATGAGCTGCCCAAGCTTCTCTTCGAGCTCCTGACGCTTGGGGGCGACCTCTTCATGTTTTTGTTTGAGCTCCTTCGACTCCTCCTGAAGAGACTTTTTGTCTTCGGCGCTCAGGCTATTGATTTTTGTCTTGAACGTTTCCGAAATCTCGTTGCGGCGACGATTCAACTCTTCCCATTGGGCGTTGGCGGCTCTGAATTCTTCATCAATTTTGATGATCTCTTTCAACGAATTTCCGCCATTGCGTCTGCCAAGGGCCTTTTCAACCTCGGGTGCGTTTTCTCTTATTTGTTTGATGTCAAGCATGGTTTGAAAGTGAACTTTTTCCGGGTTCTTTACGTCTTAAACAATAGAATCGTCCGAACTTCGCTTCAGACGATGAGTGAACTATGCATTATAGCCAAGCTACCTGCTTCTTTTAGTCAACTGTGAGCGAGCATGACGGACTATTGCCAAGATTTTTCAAGCCCAGATGGTTCTGAACCGCCAAGGCTCTTCAGGAAGAGTCTGGGAGCTACCGGCGAAGCCATTGCCGCTGCATATTTACAACAATCGGGTTGGCGTATCGAAAGGCGAGGCTTTCGTTTAGGTCGCTCTTCGGAAGCAGATCTTATCGCCGTCGATGGGCTCGGACTGACGGCGATAATCGAGGTCAAGACACGCTCGTTTCGAGCGAAGACGAGATCTAGTTGGTACGAGTCGGCTGTTCAATCGGTAGACGTCGAGAAGAGGCGGCGACTCATAACGGTGATGCAACGATTTCACGCATTCTTTGATCCGAATACCGAAGGCTACCGTCTGGATGTTATCTTCATCGGCATAGAATGCAGTCTTGTTGATACCTTGATCGATCTGAAGAAGGCTGATTCGCCCAGTCTTTTTCTCGATCTGATCGCAACAACAGCTCGAAATTTCCTTGCCGGCGACGACGAGAAATTGCAGATAATTCACTGCCAGGAAGCGTTTGTAACGAATTCCTGAGCCATTCGTATTTTCCCCAGTGTACAGGCCTGATCTTAATGGTAAGGTCACTTCAATTACTAGAAGCCCAGTTTAGATATTTATTGCAATTGACCTTTCGAATTTTTGGAGGCGTTCTTTCGGTGTTTGTTTGGAAAGAAAAACTCACAGTCAAAGAAGAACTGACAAGACTTACAGAGCTTGATTCCAGTGTCAGAGGGTCGAATCGACGTGCCGTCGGCTTAGTTCCCTTTCCTACGAAAAGCTCTCAGCGAGAGGTGTCTGAAGCGAAACAAGTTCGCTATCAACAGCTTTTGATATCGATCGAGGGAAAACAGAGCACCTGTTGTCTCAAAGTGGTATCACCGAAACGCAAGTCGCGCTCGGCACTTCTCATATTCAGAGGTCGTGTCCTTGGTTGCATTTACGGTCGCAAAGATCTGGAGACACAAATCTTGGGTCAGAATGCGTTTCAACCCCTTATCGATGATCTATCGCTGCCGGATAGTTTTGTAGATACATATATTTTGCCTGAGGATCTGGCGCTTGCGGCAGGAAGCCTTTTTCACGGAGAAGTTTTCCATCAACCCTCCAATTTATCGGCCGGTGAGACATTCGAGTATGTCCACCGCAATCTCGCTTGCACTGGTATGCCTGGTTGCATAGTGATCAAGCGTCTTGGTTCGGATGAATTCCTGGCATTCGTGTATATGTTTGGTGGCAAGGTCACCGGTGTTTTCACTTTCGCGAACGGATGGTTGAAGAACACGTATGAGCAGGCGGCCGATCTCGTCTATCAAAACGTCACGGCCATCGTCAGCGCCAGCAAGCTCAATGCCTGTAACGTGCAAGAGGTACTCCAACTATCCTTCGGTTTGACTGGGATTGATAGAGGATACGCTCACCGACCAACAACTGAAATGAAGGTCAATTTTTAGAACAACCGTATTTAGTATCAACGGTCAATCACCCTGCATGATCTGTTTATTGATTGTCCGGTAATATGGTCGATGCGATGCCGAAACTGAGATTGCTTCGAATCGGACATACGCAGATGACAGACCGCGGCTTTCTTCAATTCGCCGAGCTGAAGGAGCTCGGCACGATCGAAATCCCGGGATGCTTGTCCATCAGCGAAAGTGGAATGAGGGCATTCCAAGCAAAACGTCCTGAGGTTCGAATTAAGACCACCGAGATGTAGAGCCAGTCAAGAATGTATACTGTGCCGATCGTCTGTGGTTGGGTTGATTAATAGATGAATGCGAAGTATGCCGTCTGTCTCACCGTATCTCTTGGATTGCTTGTGTCCGGCAACATTCCAGTACTGGCTAAACCTGGTTCGAACGCCAATGGTAATTTCGCCCAACTTTGCGATGAATTCATGTCTGAGTCGCTGGCTCGCTCTCCCAGCACGGCTTCTCAGGTGGGCTATCACATCCATTTAGACAAAACCACAAAAAAGAAGGTAGAGCTGGACGCCGTCCTTGACGATATGAGCGAGCCGTTTATCCTGTCGCAGAAAGAGTTTTACCGAAAGTGGCAACAACGATTCATGCAGGAGACGCCGGCCTCGACACTGGATTCTGAAGAACGAGCCGATCTTCAACTGCTCACCGACCAGATCGCGTTGAATCTTCTCGAATACGATGAGATCAAGAATTACGCTCATAACCCAACGGTAGTAGTCGAGTTGATCGGCAATGCGCTTTTTCAACCGCTGACCTCTACATATGCGCCGAAGGCGAAGCGCATGGAGCATATCGTTGCGCGCATCGAGCAGATTCCCCGACTGCTCCGACAGGTACAAGTTTACCTGGATAGTGCTGATCCGGTTTATGTAAAAACAGCTATCGAAGAAAACGAAGGCAACGTCGAGCTTATTGAAAAAACGATCGCAAAAGAGATATTCAATGATAACAAAGTTCGCAGCAAATTCGACAAGGTCGCACCAATTGCAATCGCGTCTCTGAAAGAGTTCTCCAAATGGATGGAATCCGATCTGGCACAGCGCAAGTCGCCTTTGAGCTGGCGGCTTGGCAAAGATCTCTACGATCGAAAATTCAGACTTGTAATGGAGTCTGACGTCTCAGCGTCCGAGTTGCTCGCTAATGCGGAAAACGCTCTCAACAAGGTTCGCAAAGAGATGCTCGAGATTGCAGAACCGATGCACAAGCAGATCTATGCCGATCACGGCGATCATGAGGACAAAATCGGTAAAGTTCGCGAGAATCTGATCATTGGCGAGGTTCTCAAATCGGTCTCGGACGATCGTCCGAAGCGAGACGAGCTGCTCAAGACAGTTGAGAACGACCTGGACGGTATCAAGCAATTCATCAAAGACAAGAAAATTGTCAGTCTTTCCAATCGCGACAATTTGAAGGTAGTACCAACTCCGGTGTTCTTGAGAGGCATCTATTCGGTCGCTGGGTTTCATAGCGCACCGGCTCTCAACCCTAAAGCGGAAGCACAGTATTGGGTGACGCCGATCGATCCTGATATGTCGGATCAAAAAGCCGAGTCTAAGCTTCGTGAGTACAACAACTACACCTTAAAGTGGTTGACTATTCATGAGGCTCTTCCCGGTCACTACATTCAGTTCGAGCACCTCAATAACATCGAGCCCAAGCGGCGTCGGCTACTGCGCTCGCTCTACTCCAATGGTGCCTATGTCGAAGGTTGGGCGGAATATATCGCGCAAGTCATGATGGACGAGGGTTTCATGAAGGGAGACGATCGGGTGAAACTCACCATGCGCAAGATTCGATTGCGCCTTCTCGCTAATACCATACTCGATATCAGGATGCATACGATGGAGATGAACGATGCAGAGGCGATGGCATTGATGACCACGGATGCATTCCAGACCCAGGCTGAAGCCGAGGGAAAGCTCAAACGGGCAAAGCTGAGTTCGACCCAGCTGCCTACGTACTATGCCGGTCTGGTTGAATGGCTCGCTCTGCGAGAGAAGTATCAAAGCGCCAAGGGCAAGGATTTCGATTTGCTCGACTTTCATAATCTGGTTCTCGACGAAGGTCCGTTACCGGTAAGAGCGGTCGGTAAGCTCATCTTGAAGGAGTAGTCTTGCAGATCATAACAAGCAGGTGACAATCGCTCTGTTTTCCACTTTCATGATGGTACGATGTTGTTTCCTCACAGAGAGTAAGATGGGATGACGCTGTCGATCAAGTCTCCAAATACGAAAATCTGGCCGCTCAGCGCGAAAGCAAATGCCGACAACCACCTGGAAATTGGTGGCTGTGATGCTACGGAACTTGCCCATCGATTTGGCACGCCATTGTGGGTGATGGATTACGAAACGATTGTCCAAGCGGCTGAAGCCGCCAAAGGTGGCGTGAGCGCTTATCCAAACGCTCAAGTTCTTTACGCAGGCAAAGCGTTCTTGTGTTTGGCGATGTGTCATATCATCCAGCGACTCAATCTCGGGCTTGACGTGGTTTCGGAAGGGGAGCTGTTTACGGCGCTCAAAGCAGGGTGTGATCCGCAACGGATCTACTTGCATGGCAACAATAAATCCGATTCCGAACTCAACCTTGCTATTTCCAAAGGCGTGAGGATTGTCGTCAACGGTCCATGTGAACTCAAGCGAGTGGTGGATAATGCCAATCAACTCGGACGGCTTGCCCATATCCTGGTCCGAGTGACCCCGGGAGTTGAGCCGGATACGCACCATCACATCAAGACCGGTCAGGTCGATAGTAAATTTGGTATTGAGCTGTCCGAACTGGACGATTTCGTCAAAATGGCATTGGCCAATCCAAAATCAGTGCGTCTCCTGGGCTTGCATGCCCATATCGGCAGCCAGTCCCATGATATGGAGCCTTACCTGGCGATCGTCCACATTTTGGCTGACCAGGCGGCGGAATTGAAGGTGAAGCACAATTTTGAGCTCGAAGTGCTCGATGTCGGAGGCGGTCTGGGAATTGCTTATACGGAAAAAGACGAGCCTCTTGCGATTTTCGACTGGGCGCAAGCGCTAGCGAGGCGCACCAGAGAAGCGTTTGAAGAGCGCGGACTGGTATTGCCTTTGCTCCTGGTGGAGCCGGGGCGTGCGATTGTCGGTCCGGCGGGACTGACTCTCTATAGGGCTGGCGACGTGAAGGCGCTTACCAGCGGGGGCCGCTATGTCGCGCTCGACGGGGGTATGGCTGATAATCCCCGCCCCGTTACCTATAACGCAGCATATACAGCCGCTATCGCCAATCGACTGGACGCGCCGGCTCCCGACTCGACTACTACGCTTGTTGGAAGGTACTGCGAATCGGGCGATATAATCATAAAAGATGCTGGAATTTCTGCTGAAACGGGTGACGTCATAGCCGTTTTTGCCACCGGTGCCTACAATTATAGTATGGCATCCAATTACAATCGCACCGGGCGACCGGCATGCGTGCTTGTCCACGAAGGTATTGCCGAGGTAATTCTGGAGCGTGAGAACTGTGAAGACCTCCTCAAGCAAGACAGAGTACCGGGATGGCTGCTCGACAGCTAGGCTGGGGGCGACGCATGGGTAACGAATTTTTAGGCATGATCAACCCGCCCGACTGGAAGATTTTAATCCCGTTGGCATTTCAAGTTCTAATCATCAGCTATGTTATGGCCTGGAGCTGGCAGCGCATCATTGGAAGCCAGGCAGAGCGGCTCGTGAAAGGTGTCCTTGTGATTGCCGCGATATGGGGTCTGGCTTTCCTTTTTCGGTTAACGCTTATAACCTCTTTGCTGCATACTTTCGTTCCGGTCGCCTTGATCGCGCTGGTTATTATCTTTCAGCCCGAGCTGCGCCGGGGGCTCGGTTACCTCGGGCGCATGCAAAATTTACGGATCGATTGGTCCTTGACCGATGCCGAGATGGAGAAGACGAAGCGCGAGATTGATCAGATCATATCTGCCGTGCGCGAGCTGTCTCGCTCCAAGACCGGCGCTCTGATCGTGATAGAACCGTCGCAAGGCGAGCGCGATTATGTCAGCCCTGGCACCACTGTTAATGCCAACATCACGACGACGCTCATACTGACGATTTTCTTTCCGAACTCGCCGCTTCACGATGGCGCCGTAGTTATTCGTCAGGACAAGATAGTAGCCGCAGGCGTGATTTTGCCGATGACCGACGATCCGCAACTGAGCTATCGGTATGGCACAAGGCATCGTGCAGCGATTGGACTATCGGAGACATACGACGGGCTTTGCATAGTCGTGTCCGAAGAGACCGGTGCAATCTCCGCAGCCAGCCGCGGTATGCTTGCCAGATACAAGAGCGCCGATGATCTCAGAGAGCCGATCCTCTATCTCTACACACAGGGTGGTGACTCGACCAGTCCAAATCCGATGAGCAACTTCCTTTCGTTGTTCAGTGTGGGCCGTCGGGAAAGCGCTTTGCAAGCGGCCCTTAACGAAGAACAGGAAAACGCCGATGAACGCACCGTATCAAGCGAGATTAAGGTGCCGAGGCAGTCGAGTAAGCGCCTTGATGAAAAGCAGGAATTGACGATGGATCCTGATAAGAAGCGGCGTTCGGAGGAGCAGAGGGTTGTCGAAGGCGAACGAAAGTCGGAGCGAGCCAGACGAAGAAGTGCCGAGTCTCAGACAAAGCTTACGGCGGCGCCAATTACCTCAGATAATTTCGACGACTTCAAGGCGGAATCGGAGCGAGCGGCTGGCAGCGAAAGGGAAGATGAGATTGATGATTACTTGAGTGCCGGCTCAGTGAAAAAATGATTGCGTAGCACGATATTTAATATTGCATCATGAAACTCAAAGAGCGGCGATAATCGCCGCTCTTTGGGTGCAACACAAACTTTTTTTTCTGGACTACGCAGGCGGTCTTGTTGGTCTAAGAGTCTCCAGAACTTTAAAGACTTCCGAGGGGCTGCATTTGTGATTTCCCTGGTTGACACCGCCGTCGATGTATTTGGAGCTGTCTTTGATGTTGCCGACTGGGTCGAACTTGAGTGAATACATAGTCGCGGTTCTCGACTGCTGGTCGACAGAGAATACGATTACTTCAAATCCATCTTTGGTTTGGAGCAACCTCAATCCCTTGTTGTCGGATTCGAGCTGCTCAATTCTTTCGAGTCTGGCGCCCATGCCATCGAGCTTTTCCAGCTCCGCTTCACCTTTCGATTTTACGAATTCCGATATTGCTTTTGTCATTCGGGTCATCCGTTCTGTAGCCACTTTCACTTTCTCGAACATATTGCTGCCCGGAAGCGGAGTGCCCATATCTGCGATTGCTTCAATTGCTTGAGACATCTTTGTTTGATCGGGATTGGGCATGAGGAACGGACCCAAAAGCATCTCTGGTGGTGAAAACTTTTCAACTGCACCGGAGATACCTTGACCGACTTTATGCCATGTGTCGGATTGTCGGATGTAACTGTTCTCATGGAACATAGCACCAGGTTGTGTTTCCTGTCCCGATAATGGGTTTTGCTGGTCTAGTCCCATCAGTCATCTCCTTTGGTTCAACGCAGCCAGACGTGAGTATCATAACGATCGTTTGTTACAGATTTGCAAAGAGCGAATTCACAACTCTTAGTGCTCGGACTCAACGCCGCGCTTGCTGCATTGACGCTCGATTCCGGCGCTGTCGATTATTCCGAGAGACTTGAACAGTAGAGAGTCCGGCGTAGGAAACTCATCCATGGCACCATCAATGGTGCTACGCATCGGTTGTTTGCCTTGATCTTCGATCGCTTCCCTGCCATAAACCAGTGTGAGAAATTCACCCCAAAGACTCTCAGTCGCCATCCCGTTTTCCATCATCGCCGCGCTCCTCTTACAGTGGAAGAACGTTAGCAGCATTTTGTTACGATATTGCTAAGAGGGAAAATTTCTTGAATGATCTTGGTGAGCTACTCAGTGGGTAGTCCCGGTAGCATAAACCAAAATACAGCGCCGCCGTCCACACCGTCTTCGTAGCCAATCGTACCGCCCTGCGTCTGGACCAGCATCTTACATATGTAGAGGCCCAGACCGCTGCCTTCCTTTTTTGTATCGGCGGGTTGATCTAGTTGGTGGAATTTCGAAAATAGTCCTGCAACTTTGTCTTTGGGAACACCGGTTCCCTGGTCTTTGACTGAGAAGCGAACCGCTCCATCAGGTGTCTGGATTACTTGAATGGTGATTGTCGATTTTTCCGGAGCGAACTTTATAGCATTCGACAATAGATTGACCATTACCTGAATTGTTCTGTCTTCATCGCAGAGCAAAGTCAGATCCGGATCTAGCTCGCGGATGATCGTTATCTCCTTCCGGTCGGCAAGCGCTGCAATGGAATCATAGGCCGGTTCGATCAGATCATGTGGAGTGACCTCCAACTTTTTGAGGTCGATATGACCCTCCTCCAGCTTCTCGACGTCCAGAAGAGTATTAGCCAGGCGCGCAAGGCGTTGCGACTCTCCGCGCATACGCTCTAAGTGTCTGTATACTTCAGGATCGGTCCGACCTCTGTATTTATCGATAAGTAGATCAAGTCGAATATTGATAGAGGTCAACGGCGAGCGAAGATCATGATTGACCATCGCCCGCATGGCCTTGCGGACGTCTTCCAATCTGCTCTTTTGCTCGAACATTTCCCGAAATGCTTTGTCGAGCTCTGCCAGTTCGTCTTTGCCTTGGACTACTTCGAGGTTTTTTTCGTCTCGCGAAAATCGTGCGATGTTATTCATCAGCACACTCAAACGTGCCAATGTTTTTCTGCTGAGTACCATGTAGATAGCAAAGATGATGAGCGCAGTGCTGAGAACGGTAAAGTAGACAATATTATGAAGGTCATTGCGGCGCTGCACCGCACGCGGTTCGAACTCTCGAGCTACGCCACCATACTTTTTGAGTAGAGTGATTGTATCTTTTTTCAATTCGTCGAAAAGAGCTTTCATTGACTCGGCGTATTCGTTCTTGTCTTCGAACTGCGAAAGATATAATTTCCCCTGACCAAACTTGAAGCCGGCAACCAGATCCTCCCAGTTGTCGACGAAGCGAATGCAGTTGCGCTTGTACCTTTCGACGGTCGGCGTTACATCCGCGTCATCTCTTACCAGTCCTTCGAGCTCGTCAATCTTTAGTGAAAGCTCTGCTTTTGTGTCTTTCTTTCGTTCAGGATTTTTTCGCTGCTCAAAAAGCGTTGTGCCGGTCGCTTCCAACATCTCCTGTGCAAGCAATCCGTTAATCTCTTCTGTAACGGTCACTACCCGTTTTGCGATCGACTCTTTTGCGGCATTCTGTTCGAAGCTCCAGAATGAGCTGGCTAGTAAGCCGACAGTAACCAGCTCGCACAGGAGGGGCGAAATCAACAATAAAAGGATCAGATGTCTCAGTTTCACTTTTCTTCGGACTTGCCTTTCTTGTCTAACTCGTTAATTGTGCTTTCCAGTCGGTTGAGGCGTTCGAAGGTTTTATCATACCGTCGGTTCTGTTGCTCAGATGCAAAAAGTTGCTTGGCCGCGCTAACATGCTCTCTCGATTTCTCATAGAGACCGGCATCGATATACTGTCTTGCAAAAAAAGCGTGGGTTCGCGCTGTCAGCAGCACGGTGTCTGGATCCTTGTGCGATAGTTTGGGATTGATCGACTTGAAAACCTCTTCTGCCTTCTCGAATTGTTTTCTTCGCAGGTATGCTTGCGCTAATGCCATTATCGACTGTGTATTGTCATCTGATCGATTTAGTCTCTTGGTGAGAGCGAAGGCATGATCGAGCAAGAGCCTGATCTCTTTCTCAGGTCGATTTTGCTGCTGATACAGTATGACGAGCTCCAGTTCTGCCTTTTGCAGGGTCAGGATTTCTGGCTGTTTTGGATTTTTCAATAAGGCCGCGAGCTGTCTGTACTTCGTAAGCGAAGCCAGTCTCAGATCAAACTGGTTTTTGATTTTATAGTATCGCGCCAGAGCATTATATGCTTCGAGTTGAGCCTTGATGATCTCCTGCGTGTCCGTGCGCCCGTGCACCTCCTGAAGAAGGCGGATGAGAGTGGCGGAAGCTTCGGCTGTCTTTGACTCGTTGTTGGATACTATGCAGCGATGCAGAAATGAAGCCCACGACTTCAACTGCTGCTCGACTGGCGGAGAAAGGTTGGCTGACATTCGCAACAAGGCGCTGGCTGTATCGATATTCCCCGACCTGCTTGCTATTAGTGAATCCTGAAACAACGTGAGGAATGCGATTCTAATTGGCTCCTGTAACTCTTGTGGGAGTTGTCGCGCGAAGATCTGACTTTGCCACCTTGTTAGGACTCCCTGGATTGTGTCCCAATCTTTGAGCGCAATGGCGAGGTTCAAAACAATAGTGGTGGCATTGATGATGACCGGAGATTCCTTGTGAAAGTGGCGCTCTTGTATGCTGAGCATCTGGTTGTATAGTTGAAGCGCTTTGTATTTGTCTCCGTCGGCCAGTTCCAGCTCCGCTCTTCTTCTCAAAAAGCGTACTGGCAACATGGCATCAAAGTATTGTCTCGATTTTATTATCGGATCAACTTTGGACAGTATCACGCGTCCGTCCGAATACTTTCCCTGTCTTCGACATGTATCGACCATGAGCAGCTGCAAGTCGCAGAGCTGATCGATGGTGGCATTTTCCTCTCGTGCTTTCTCCAGTGCTTTTGAGTAGCCGGACATTGCTCTTTCGTATTCGGCATTGTCTCGCGCCAGTCTTGCATTGCGACTTAAATCCCGCCAGTTCGACTTAATGGCCGCATTGGCGCTGATTGCCGGCACAAGCGAAATTGTGATCACTAAGAGAGTAGCAATTCTGGTATGCAATTAGTTGGATCCGTTGAGCGCACTTTTACCCATATTATCCCGAAATTCGTTTGCGACTCCGTAACAAATTCTCAGGAGAATGTGCAAAGACGGATTATGGAGGGCTTTGGGAGAATAGTATGAGTGATGTCCGCGAAGCTTTTGAAACCACCTCTGGTGCTGCAACGCAGTCCATGTTGAATGATGTATCTTCTGTAAACGACAAAAGCGCAATCCTATGCTGACATACGCTGGATGTCGATAAGTGATGCGGAAGCA
>CAZISK010000007.1:0-26009 GCA_964541355.1 uncultured Candidatus Obscuribacterales bacterium | reverse complement strand
TACGATCCATTGAAAAATCTCTCGCGACGCTCTGGACACAGGACGCTCCTCGCAAGGCCTTCCTTGGCGGCAGTGCCGAAGACTCTGTTGAGTCGGAAGTTGCTTCTGAGCAAATCGATCCCAGAGGGGTAAAACTGTATGCGTCCCTGATTCGTACAGGGCGACAGGATTTGATGCGATCGATCTATCCGGGCTGTGCAAAAATTCTTTCACGCACGTGGCAAAAGCTGGTCGACCAGTACATGGAGACTCGTCCACCCAGTCATTACAATCTCAACAGAGCGGCATGCTCATTCGGTGATTTTCTAAGAAAAGACATGCCTGAGCTCCTGATGCGACATCCCTTTCTGCCCGAGTTGGCCGACTATGAATGGGTTGAGCTGGAGATTCTGGAAAGCCCTGAAAAGGCTGTTCATGGCGAACAACTCGCCCTGAACGATCCGTCCGTATTTCAATCGCATGGACCGGTACTAAATAAAGTGCTGGTTGTCCGGCACTATCAGTATCCAATTGCCAGGCTCGTCGATTGGCTTCGCGAAGATGTTAGATTGCCTCGCCGCCTGAAGAAGAGCGCAACGCATCTGGCGATTTATCGTGATCCTCATGAGTTTAACGCCAGATTTCTGGAGCTTGGAGAGCTGTCTGCGAAAATGATCGAGCAGCTCGTTCAGAAGCAGATGAGCTATGCGGAGCTCCTGGCCTGGACGGTCACTGAGAGCAAAACGAAGAATCCGCAAGAGACTGTGCTGAAGACGATTGAGTTGTTCGATGAGCTCAACAGATTGAACGTTTTTGTTGGAAGCGAGAAGTTGGGCTGAGAGTCGAGTTCGTCTTGAGGAATCCTCGATGATGAGGTAGTTTCGATCACGGCTTTTATGTGCCTCAGAGACGCCTTCGGTCCCAGTGTATCGTTTTCGAACGAATTCCTTTTCGATGGTCTACCTCAGCGAGGAAACGTCATGGCTGGGGCGTCGATACTGGACTTCCTCAGCAAAGAGGAATCTTTTTCTATTAGGAATGTCAATCGAGTGCGGTGAATGCGCTTTCGACTATTGATGCGAATTCTACGCGACGGGCGTCGGAAGATGATGGAGTCTGGCTCGGATCTTTTGTTTGACCTAGCAAGACGAGATATTCGATGTTTCCCTTCGGTCCCTTCAATGGCGAAAAAGTCGAAGCTCTAGTTTCAAGAGCGAGCGAGGAGGCGATATCATCGACCTTAGACAGAACTTCGAGATGGACTTTGCGATCTTTTACCACGCCTTTGTTGACTGCCTTCCGTCCGGCTTCGAATTGTGGTTTTACCAGGCAAATTATCTCGCTGTCAGTTTTTTCGATTAGATTGCAGACGGCAGGAAGAATTTTGTCGAGCGAGATGAAGGAGCAATCGATAACTGCAAGCGTGGCTCGTGGAGCGCGTTCTACGTAGAGCTCTTCCGGCGTAAGGTGTCTTGCGTTGATTCTCTCTTTTACTATGACTCTAGTGTCCGTGCGCAACTTCCAGTCGAGCTGACCATATCCAACATCGATTGCATATACTGTCCGTGCTCCATGCTGCAGAAGGCAATCCGTGAATCCTCCTGTGGAAGCGCCGACATCGAGGCAGATTCTATCGGTAACATTGGTTTGGAACTCGCAAAGCGCTTTTTCCAGTTTTTGACCGCCTCTGCTCACGTACTTTTGCTTTGAAAATCCAGGTCGAAGTTCGATTTTGTCCTGTTCCGATACGCTTGTGCCGGACTTGGTAATCTTTTCGTTATTGACCAGCACTGCACCGTCCATAATGGCTGCCTGTGCCTCCTGCCGCGTGTCAAAAATTCCTAAATCGATGAGCGCGATATCGAGGCGCTTTTTGTTCTGTTTATCTTTCAAAGATGTCCCCTAATACCTTGAAGATTCATTACACAGGTTCTCATGAATCTTGGACAGTTTCATGGCAGTATTAATAGAGTATATTGCAACAGTATGGAGCAGAACTGGCTGGATGAAGACGCCGCCTTGAAAGCGGTCGCCCTGTAATGGGGTTGGGGGTTCGAGTCCCTCCTGCTCCGCCACTTACTAATCAAATAGCTGGATTGGGCGTGAGACTATGTTAGTCGCCGTAGGTATTACGACTTCTGATCTTGCCTCGCTTAACCACAGAGAGGTTATTGTCAGCTCTCTGGCTGCCCTCGACGTTATCCATCACGAGGGAAATGCCGAGCTGCCGCTGATTCTACAAGCCGCTGTCGCGAAGCAGGATAGACCGCTCTTGCGCCTGGCGCCTGGCGCAAAGCTGCGATTCAAGTCGCTTGGCTCTCGGCAACCTGACCGATTCGAGCTTTTTCATGGTGGTGAAAAACTCGACATTGAGAGAGGGTGGTTGATAGTCAGGGAGGCTCATGCCAACCAAAAAATTTCGCTGGATTCGATAAAGAGAGTTTCTGCATCAGGATCCGTGCACGCGTCTTATGTGGGTACCGTCGCGCTCTTCGTTCAAAACGGGCATGCCAGGGTGGCGCTTGTTGTTGACCTTGACAAGTATGTTGCAGGCGTGCTGCATTCCGAAATTCCGGCTTCATACAATATCGAGGCGGTAAAAGCACAGGCGGTCGCGGCGAGAACCTATGGACTCAATCCTCGAATCGATCATTCTAAGGACAGAGTGAATGTCTGCGATTCCTTCCTCTGTTGCCAGTATTTCGGCGGACTGACCGCGCAAAGCTCACCAACCCACTTGAAGGCGATCCACGAAACAGCTGGTCAGGTTTTGACCTACGAGGACCGACCAATCCTCGCTCTGTTTAGCTCTTGTGCCGGAGGGTACACGGAAAACTACGACAATTGCTTTTCCGACTCTTCAACAGGACAGTTCCCGCCTTCTCCGCGACCATATCTGGTCGGGGTGCCGGAGACCAGGCAGAAGCTGCCGTTCAATCTCTCGGTCGAAAGGGAGTTGAGGCGATTCTACGCTGCTCCACCCTTGACGATTGATTCCTGGTCCAATCACTTCAAGTGGCGTGTCGAGCTAACTGCCGACGATCTGGAATCACACATTCATGCCACTGCTAAGGCGATGACAGAGGACGAGCGCGCACCATTTGTGGTACCACCACCATCTGGTGAATTCGGTCACATCGAATCTATCAGCCCAGTCAAGCGCGGCGTCTCCGGTTGCATTGTCACGCTCGCGATAAAGACGTCGACCGGTGATTGGCATTTTTCGAAGGAACTGGTGATTCGCGATCTGTTCAAGACGCCAGAGAAGAAACTCGCCCGTCTGAAGAGCGCTCGTATATTCTTCGATCACCATCGCGACAAGCACCATCGCATTTCGTCGTTGACTATTTCAGGGTTGGGATGGGGTCACGGCGTCGGAATGCAGCAGACAGGCGCTCAGGGGTGGGCGAAGTCCGGGAGCAATTATCGGACTATCCTGTCCCATTACTTTTCCGGGAGCCGCATTGACAGTGTTTGAAATCGCTGATAAATCTGTCGAGAATCACGAGTTTATCAGGGTACAACAAGCTATATAAAGTAATCTATATAATGGCGGGTTACCACAAATTGAAATGCGACTGGAGATCTAGCCGAATGCGCGTTCTGTCATCTATGGGGTTTAAAAAGGCGATTCCACTCATTATTGTTTCCAACCTTTTGTTTTCATGCGGTGATGTCAAAAAGATGGATATGAGTGTGCCGGGCATGAGCAACGGTCCTCGCTCCTGGGAAGAGTGCGTCGCACAAGCTCAAGTCAACCAGAATGCAGGGAGATACGCAGCGGCTGAGCAGCTCTACACCAAAGCAATTGAATTTGCCAAAGACAAGTATGGCGAGAATGATGCCAGGACTGGCACTTGTATCGGTTATCTTGCCGGTATGACAATGGCTAAACAAGACTGGAAGGTCGCATACTCGCATTATAAGCGTTGGAAGTCGGTGATGCAGGAGGTCGATCCGCACGGTGAGCAAATGAAGGTCATCGACAACGACCTGAAGAAAATCAAACAGAAGCTTATGCAATACAACCTCGTACCTGAAGAGGTGTTGAAGAAGCGGGCTGCTCGAAAGATGGAGCAGCAAAAGAGAGAGGCTGAAGCGAAAAATGATGACGCCAAATCGCCGTAGCTATACGGAGAGTTTTGTATGCTGAAGTCCCGGTTGTTGGTGATTGTTCTTGTAGCAGTTGTGCCGATGCTGCTGACTGGCTGTTTAAAAAAATGGGACATCTCAGAGTTACAAGAGTTGAACGAACAGCAACCAACTGATTACGACGACTGCATGCGGGTTGCCAGAGCCAAGGCTTCAGAAGGTAAAACCGATCGCGCCATGCAGATTTATCGAATAGCTATCAAGGACATCGAAGGTCAGTTTGGACCAGATGATTTGCGCATTGCTACGAGTGCCGACGAACTAGGTACCCTCGAGGAACGCCTCGGCATGACCCAACAGGCGGAAGAAAGCTTCAGAAAAGCTTTTAACATCAGGCTGAAGAAGTTACCTGAAAAGAATCCTGATCTTAAGAGCAGTCGACAAAAGCTTGCCGCTGTATTGAGGAAGCTCTTCAAAGAAGAGGAGGCGCAGCAGGTGCTGTATGGAGTTGCTCCATCAGCAAGTGCAAAAGGCGGACCTAAGTCTGATGATGTTGTGAGAACACGAAGGCATCATCGCAAGTCTGATTGAGACAGCTCGGGAGTAATCGAGGGCGTCAGCACGGCCTAATTCTTGAGGAACGTACGCATTCGAAGGACCTAAATTTCTATTCGAGCGACCAAAATATTTTTGGACTGCATATATGTCGCAGTCCCGTTGGATATATTGGGATTGGAAGAGACGATTTCAATTTTTTTCAACGTAGATAATTCACTGGGCAGCTACATAGTGGCTACAGTACGGGGCGGCAGGAGCCGTCCCGTCGCTGAGAGCCCGACAGCCGTGTTGGATCAAATCATCGACCGGCCGCATGCGGGCAGAAAATCCCCGACTGGATTTCGAACCGCTAGATTTTGCGGAGGACGATCTCTTTGCCTAGCAGGCGAACCTGGAATTTGAACTCCGGCTTTCTCGTGAGAGGGGCATTCTTGAACTTCGTGGCTTGCACCGCCGATTCAAGAGCCTTGTTTAGCGCCTCGGTCTTATCATTGGATGGAACCGGTAAGAGCTCTATGCGTTTGACCACACCTTCAGGATCGACGCCGACCAACAGTCCGCCTTCCTTCCATTTTTTCGGCTTCTGATATGCTGCTTCGAATTTGTCTGCGGCATCAGACACGTTTTCCGGTAGGTCTAGCGATTCCTGCAACTGCTTTTGTGCTTCCGTGAGGAACTCATCTATCTGCTCGTCAGTTGCATACTTATAACTCTTTTCCGGCGACGATTCGTCAGCGGTTTCTTCATCGCTATCTTCATCGCTGGCGCTCGAGCTGGAGCTGGTTTCGGTCTTGGCGACGGAAGTTGGTGAAGACTCTGCGGAATCTTCTTCTTCTTCCTCATCCTCGGCGGCAGTCTTCTGATTTGTCTTCTCAAGCAATTCTGAGTTGGCTTTGGCAGTCATCTCGCTTGCGATTTCGTCAAGTACAAACAGAGTCGTCTTGTGATTGTAGATCTTAGTAGGGTCAAAGGCCTGCGCAACGACCAAAATCGACTTGCCATCTTTGATTCCTGGAAATGAGGCAAGCATCATGAGAATCTTGTCTTGTACACCAGGTGCGGTGTATTTGGAGAGAATCCACCCCATCTTGCCTCCACCAAGTATCTGGCTGCCACGATCCAACACGTCGGAGTTGTAGTCGCATCTGTCTACTTCAACGTAGGGCGGCTTGGCGACAAATTGCTTCAATGAGTCAACAGGTGCCAGATCATCATAAATGATGAACAAGATCTTCTGGTTGGCTTGTTCGGAATTCAATCCGAACGATGGACTTGGTGAAGTTTGATCGGTTGTATCTGCAAACCAATACATCGGTGGAGCAGTCGGCGAAAAACCACCTTCGTCGATAGCGAGCTGGACAGCCTTCTTGTCAGAAGGCGGAGTTTTTGCTACGGGATGGGCCTGCTCTACTGGAGCATCCGCTTCTGGTCCTGGATGATGACTGCACATCACCATCATCATTAATGGAAGACAAAGCACAGCTACGCCGAGACCGACCTGCGTGTTGCTCACATTGTATTTCTTCTTAAGCTTCTTGAGCTCCTTGACCGGCTTGGAAGCCAAGATCTTATTGCTGGGCTCGGGCTCTTCCGGTGGTGCTTCGATCATGGTACCGCAAGTGGCGCAGTTACCATAATCAGAGTTGATCGCGAAGCAAGTTGGGCATTGAATTCTCGTACCTGATGATGCCGCATTTGGTGCCCCCTCTTCGGCGAGAGCATCGAGTGAGGAGCGCAACGTCCCTACACCTTCCTCATCCGATTCACCAGGGGATTTCACTTTGCGCATACTGAGGTCGAGCAATGCGCCCATCCACATGAACTGATAGCATTTCACCGGTGGCGCCGGTTGTCCTGGCTTCAGCTCTTGCGCTCCGGTGTGCAGCCCAATGAGCTTGTAGTCTTTGAGAATCAGAGCGCCACGTGTATCCGGAGGCAGCGCTATGGTGTGAAGCATATTTTTCGGTTGTAGCGAGTTTGCTACTCCGAAGAAATTGCCTTCCATCCAGGTAGGTTTTCCAGACAGAGGATCCAGAAAGAAAGCTTGCAATGGATCCCACGGGTGAACTTCAAAGTCCGTGTGCGAGACCAGGGGGGTGCCAAGCTGTCCGGTACATGGAAATGGGCTAATGCGATTGATTTGCGATACCACGCCGCGGTTGACCAACTCTCTGATTGCAATAAGAATGGTATAAGTGTCAACGCCAACGCGCTTAGGCAGCTTATCCAGAGAGACGTAGCCGTCCAGACCCTGCCACAAAGGCGATACCATCCATCGGATCTCTTCGCTCGCCGCCTCAGGATCGAAGACTTGCACGACCTGTTGATATCGAGCTTCCAGACCACCAAGCTGCTGCAGCAACTTTGGTATCTCATTGGTGCGGCGCATGGCCTCCCATGTCAATCTGTCCGGTGGAGTCTGCACGTCGGGTACATCACCCCAGTTGATATCGACTCCAGGCTTGAAAGCGAAACCGGCGGCTGGCTGACGGTAGACCAGTTCGCAAAACGCCATTTCCGACGACATGACCTGTTGATAGAAAACTTTTGCGATGGTGCCGCGCGCAAGCGCAATTTGCGCGACCGGAATATTGCGGGAATCAAATAAAGTGAGTAAGCCTTCTCGGCCTGCCTGTAGAGCGGTCTCTATAATGTTGACGAACTCTGTCCCACGTAAATTACCTGATGCTTCCACGCCTTCGCCGGAAAATGGCAGAGACAATGCCCGGTTGAGCTCCGCGATTCTATCTTGTGGAACATCCGGTGGTTGTGGATCGATAATCAGAACAGCTATGTCGTTGGCAAAGGTGTGATAGGGGCTCTCAACTGGCGAGCCTTGCTGTGCGAGATACAACCCTCGCGCCGCTACTTTGTCGAAGTCGTTGTGCAGGTTGACGGCTTTAACCGTTAATTTGACGTCCGGAAATGGAAAATGCACCGTCAACGCCCAGGGAGCCTCCGTATAGCTGAAGACGCCGGACGCGTTGGTGACCATACGACTCTTCGAAACAATAAAGGCTTGACCCAATACTTTGGGTGGCTCGACAGTCTTGTCCAAAACAACGCCAATCGCGTTGGATAATTCGTACTCGAGTTGTTGCATGCTAAAAACGCCTAAAAAACACCCTGGAGTCGTTATACCATTCTTTCGCGATCTCTAGCTACTGCTCTTTTGTGTTCATTTCCCCGGAATGGAAATTCAACGCTTTGCCTCATCAGTTGCTGATTTTGAGCTTTGCGTGCTTTCCAGAAGGCGGTCAGATGCCGCTTCTTTGCAGCTGGGTGATGTGCCGCTCTCTATCAGGGATTCACCGTTTTCGCTGAGTGGTGTCGCCCTGAGAATTTTTGCACCTACTGACTTCCAACTCTGTGGCAGGCAGTATTTGCATGGTTTGTAACCTCTTTCGATCGCGTCTTTTCGGAAGGGAAACCTGACAACGTTGCATCGCCACATCGCCTTGGCAAAAGGGCAGGAAGGTCTGTGAAACTTCATGGAAAATGAGTTGCCCGTATATTTATAGGCAGCTCGATAGCCTGCTTCTATCGTTGTCGCTTGCTCGGTTGATGTTACGCCTGCATCCGGTCCTTCTGTTCGTTGTGATGATCCTTCCGATCCTTCCGATCCTTCCGAACGTTCCACAAGGGTCGAACCTTGGTGTGCGCTCTTGGACAAATCAAAGTTTGTGAGCTCCGACGCAACGGCGCTCTTGTTCGAGAGCAGCAGCACTAAATAGAACATGAGTGCACATCTACTCGAGTCCATGTCTTTCGCCTGAGAAGTGTCGCCGCGGCAGATAACAAAGCCTGTGCTGAATCGGCACAATCATCGGTATTTGCGATATTTCTGTTGACTCCCACCGGGACAGGGAATGTATCGTCACGTGATACAGTTATGACCTATTTCTGTTGAGGCTTCAAGCGTATGGTACTGGCACCAGATCGACAAAACGGGCAAGCCCCTGTCCTGTTGACCGACCTTTATCAACTGACAATGGCATATGCCTATTGGAAATCCGGATATAAGGACAAGCATGCCGCTTTTACATTGTCATTCCGGCGCAATCCATTCAATGGCGGTCTTGCTGTATTTTGCGGATTGAAGCACGTTATCGACTATATTTCCGAACTGAGATTTCAGGATGACGATCTTTCCTATCTCGCATCGCTGAAGGCTCATGACGGTTCAATTCTTTTCGAGCGACAGTTCATCGATTACTTGCGCACCTTGCGCTTCGACATCGATATCGATTCGGTAGCGGATGGCACGGTCGTCTTTGCACATGAGCCTCTATTGCGGGTCGTTGGTCCGATTATTCCAGCCCAGATTATCGAAACGGCATTGCTGAATCTCGTTTCTTTCTCCACGCTAATTGCGACGAAGGCGACGCGTATCAAGCTTGCGACAAAAGGGCAACCGGTTTTCGAGTTTGGATTGCGCCGCGCTCAGGGCATGGATGGCGGAGTAACAGCCAGTCTGGCTGCCTATCTCGGCGGATGTGACGGCACCTCCAATGTGCTTGCCGGAAAGCTTTTCGGCATACCGGTCAAGGGAACCCATGCCCACAGTTGGATTATGGCGCATGACAGCGAACGTGAGGCATTCATCGACTATGCCAATGCAATGCCTAACAACTGCATCTTCCTGGTGGATACGTTCGATTCACTAATGGGAGTCCAACATGCGATTGAGGCTGGTAAGAAGCTTCGCGAGAAGGGGCACAAGATGATCGGAATTCGTCTCGATTCCGGCGATCTGGCCTATCTCAGTATCGAGGCTCGCAAAATGCTGGATGAAGCTGGTTTTGCCGACGCATCGATCCTGGCCAGCAACGATCTTGATGAGACTATTGTGACCACTCTCAAGGATCAAGGCGCGGCCATAGACACCTGGGCTGTTGGAACCAAACTGGTAACCGGCGGCGATCAATCTTCGCTCGGTGGAGTGTACAAGCTTTCGGCTGTTCGATCGCCTGGACGACCATGGCGGCACGTAATCAAACTGTCGGAGCAAACTATCAAAGTATCCACGCCGGGAATACTGCAGGTCAGGCGCTATCTTGATGATCAGAGACAGACAGAGCGTTTCATCGCCGACATGGTGTTCGATGAGAGCCTGGGTAGCGGCGAGAAGCATGTGATTATCGATCCTCTCGACTTTACTCGACGCAAACTAATCAATCCAGGAACTGGCTACATTGATCTCTTGAAGCCGATTTTCAAGGCTGGCCAACTTGTCTATGAGTACCCCGGTTTTGACGCTACTCGAGCTTATGTTTTCGATCAACTGAGCGGTTTTCACTCTGGAATCAAGCGCCTACTGAATCCACACCAATATCCGGTGGGACTTGAGTCTTCTCTCCACACTCTGAAGACGGAGCTGATTTTGAAAGAGCGAGGTCTCGTCGATGACGAGCGCGTGCAGTTGCACCTTTAGACCTATCATTGGATCATCGAACGAGCAATTTTAACTCCACCTTTTTGTGTCGTTGTGAACCTGTCAATCAATCAAACGATACTATCTGATTCGGCTTCTGAACGGAACCAGTCTGGACTCGGATGATGATGCCGTCATTCTCTTTTCTATGCCTGCTACCCAATTTTTCAACTGGGCGAGATGACTGAGCCCTCTTTCACCCAGGCGCTCCTCATGAGCCTTTAGCTGCCTGTAGTACTTCAAGAGCGTGGTGAATAAGCGAAATACTGCTTCGCTTTCAGTATTACCATAGCAATGAAGGCCAAGCTCTGGTACTCCAACAACGCTTCTGTCGCCAGATTTCCACACTCTTGCGGACAGGAGCCCATCGCTGAATGGTAGCGCTACTTCTCTAATACTTGCTGTGTCAACTCTCTTCAATAGCCTGTCGCCATATAGCTGAAGGAACAATTACAGATTTCGCCAAAAGATTTAAGAACGTCCGCGATGTATTCAATTCCACTGGTGAAGAGGCATCAAGACTTTTACCAGTATATCTCTTAAGTTTGATTCGTCTAGCCCCAATGATCTAAATTTCTTCATTCGGTGCGCGGAAACGTAAGTTAGATTACAATTCTAATTCGATTCTATCACGATTCTGTTTGATTAAAACCAAGACAGGAAGCCAATTCTGAACGATCTCACAAGATTCCTTCGAGATGCATAAGTACATCAGAGAAGAGCTGTTTACTTTTGTCGACAAAAAACCACACGGTGTCTTGGTTTGAACGGAACCACATAATTTGTCTTCGCGCTAGTTGATAGTTGTGTTTTGCACAATCCTCGACAGCTGCTTCCAGTGAGTAAATTCCATTGAAGAAATTGATCATTTCTTTATACGTAACTGCATTCATGATCGGTTGAGTTGGTCCGTACCTCTCATACAAAAACCTCGACTCTTCTACCAGTCCCTGATTGATCTGCTCTGCCAGCCGATCTTCGATTCGTTTTTTCAACACGGTTCGATCATCGAAATTGAGTCCGATCCAGATTACGCGGAAGGGTACGTCTACCTTTTTCGTCACCTCTGAAAACGGTCGCCCCAACGTAATTGTTACTTCCAAAGCTCTGACGATTCGAAATAGATCGTTTGGCATGATCTTTTGCGCTGATACAGGATCAAGCTCCTTCAGCTTTGCAAATATCGCTTCCGTTCCCTCCCTTTCTGCCTGTTCCTTGAACTCTGCTCTTAGATGATCTTGAGGTGCGACCTCTGGAATAGACAGGCCTTCAAGCAGTGCTCGCGAATAGAACCCCGTACCGCCGCAAACGATGGGCAGCTTGCCCTTATTGAGAATTTCATTTAAAACGGAAGTTGCCTGCCTTTGATATTCGGCAACTGTATAAATATGATCGGGTTCGGCCACATCGAGCATATGATGTGGTATCCCCATTTGTTCTGCTTCTGTTGGTTTTGCCGTACCAATGTCCATATACTTGTATACGGTTCTCGAATCGCAGGCGATCACTTCACCATTGAAGCGCTTAGCCAAATCAATGGAGAGGGAGGTCTTTCCTGATGCGGTTGGACCAACCACGGCAAGAACAATCGGTTTTTTAATTTCGTCGGTGGTATCAGACATAAGTATGGGCCGTCAGGTGCGATGGACTTGGTCTGTCCATCGGCAGCAGCGTTATCGTTGCAAAACTGAGATGAGTTCGGATGCGAAAAAGCAAAGTGACAAACCTGTCCAGAATGCGTAAACGAAGAATAGCATCGGGGGTAGTATCAATAAGACCACGAACAGTTTTTTTGCGCTCACATTCAACGCTGTCTTATAGCTCGTCGCGAGCAGGAACAACGTCCACCAGGTTGGAATCGTTGCAAATGGAAGAATAAATGGACCGAGCAAGTTTTTATAACAAAGGATCGGTGCAAAGAAAATAATCGGGGCCATGGACCAACCGGTCAGCACCAATGCCTTTTTCCATCGGGTTGGTAGGGCACCGGGCAGAGTCGCTGACAACAATGTGAGGATCCCTGCAACTGCAACCCAGGCTACCATGATATCCGTGACCGCTCCGACGAGCGAGAAAACGGAAAACAAGCTGTCCGGTTTGAAACGAACGGCTCCGAGGATCAAACCGCTGAGAAAGACAGTGTTGAATGCTTGCGTCGTCAATGTGGAAACAGGCTGTCGATCGCAAAGCTCGTTGAGTTGATGAATGGTGGCGACAGGAGAGAAAAGTATGTTTTGAAACAGCTCAGCCCAACTCGGGCGCTTGTCTCCTTCGAAGTATAGAGCGTCCAATGCGAGTTCTCCCAATTATTCCATGAGCCACAAAGGCTGCTTGTAGAATCGAGCCTGCATCGAGACTGGCAGCAGTTGTCTGATTAGACTTTCCTCGGAGGAATGACGGCTGAAGGAGGGTAACAACGAGCTTGACGTCGAGGACGAATCGAACAGCGTTTCTAAGATGTTGCCTGCCGATTTGTCTTCTACCGGCAAATCATCGCTCAGCCCGTACTTCGTTCTGCATTGCGCTTGCAAGCCTTTGAGGGCATCCTGATATGAGCCGAGCTCGTCTATAAGCCCATTCTTTTTCGCCTGTCGACCAGTGTAGATCCGTCCGTCTGCCAATTTTTTTACATCTTCGACTTTCATCTTTCGTCCAGTAGCAACGGCGTTGACGAATTGATCGTAGGAGTCGTCGATCATGTTCTGAAGAATCTTGCGCTCGTCCTCGGTCATCGGTCGATAGGGTGAGGCGATATCTTTGAAGAGCCCTGATTTTACTACTTGAGGTTGAATGCCCAGTTTGTCGGCCAACCCTTTGAAGTTCATACCGTTCAAAATTACGCCGATGGAGCCGGTCAGCGTGCCTGGATTAGCGTAGATCTTATCGGTGGCGCATGCGACATAGTAGCCGCCCGATGCCGCGACATCACCCATGGAGGAGAAAACCGGCTTCTTTTCTCGTAATTCGATGACTGCCTGATTCAGCTCCTGAGATGTTGCAACTGTTCCTCCAGGTGAGTTGATTCTGAGAAGAACAGCTTTGATTTTCTTGTTTTCAGCTGCTTTCCTCAACTTTTTGATTGTCGAACCGGTCGAAGAATCCGCCAGGGAAAAGACGCTTGGCTCATCGTTGTCCATGATCATGCCGCTTAGCTGGATTACTTTGATACGATCCTTGAAGGTCACGCCCCAGTCACTATCTGTGGTGGCGGTACTGCCTTCTGCTTTCGGCTTCGCTTGCTTGCCGAGAATACCAACTGGTATGGCTAAGAGGCATAGACCGATGATTAACAAGGTGATCCAATTGTTTTTCTTTACGGCCATGATCTCTTTTTGTTTATAGAGGAAACTTGAAGTTTGATTTCGAGTTGGGACTGTCAGCTACCTGATGTTTTTCAGAATCGATAGCCGGCTCGTTGTTAATCTTCTCATCAGCAGGTTGGATGGCGGCTGGTTGTTCGCCATTTGTGCTTTGTCCCGCAACCACCGGTGCAAGTTCCGGATGGATCTTCTGGAACTCTTCGTCGATCTGTTGATCGAGTTTGGCGACCGCTTCTGGTCCGGCCTTATCGACGAGACCCTGTCTCACTTTGCTGAGGTCAAATCCGATCGACTCGATATCTCTCTGCTGCCTGCGCAGCGTGTATTCGATGTCGAGTTGCTTGGCTCGATCGTCGGTCTTACGCCCTTCGGCTGCGACCGCTTTGAAGTCTTCAAAGTCGCTATTGGCTTTCTGCAGTTGCAGGTGATGCTTCTTATAGGTTCTGTAGTCCTCAACCAGCTTGTCCGCTGTACTTCTAATCATGTTGTACAGTTGAATTTGCTCTGTTTGTGTAACTTTGGCTTTCTTGGAGCCGTTGCTTTCGACGGCTCCAAGCAGTTGAGAAAGGGTGCTGTAGCTCAGGTTCTGCAATGCGTATGTTCCGGCGCCGGGATACACGGCTCCGACCGTACCGATAGCGCCGAACATAGCTGTCGAGAGCATGCGCATCATTACGCTCGAAGCTTTCGAAGGTTCTGACGTCGGCATGAGCTTTGTCAAAACGAAATTGATATCCGGAGAGCGTGTCAGCGTTGCTTCCCAGAGTGCGGTTAGTTGCTCGCGCTCAAGCTCCTGAGATTCATCGGCTTTGCGCTCTGCATCGGCCGATGATTCCATTAGAGGCACCGGCATGGCGTTGACTGTATTTGCTTGGTCCAGCAGTTTTCCGCCGAGACTTTCGATGCTCTTGGTCTTGCTGCCCTTCATGCTGGTCGGAGCCAGGAGTCCGCTATTGTCGCCTTCTAGCGGTCCTTTGGGAACAAAGGTATTGGTAGTGATACTGGCATTGAGCGTTCCGTCAGTGGGCGCCGCCGCCGGAGTGGTAGCGCTGGTGGTGCTCGATTCGGCAGGTGTTGTAGGCGCCGGTGCGCTTGGTCCATCCTTCAATGTCATCGGCGCTAATTCGGGACTGTCTGCTTGAGTGGGCTGAGCATCACCCGCGGTATCACCATCAAGCTTCTCTGCCGTCGGCAGATCGAAGGAGGAAGAGGATTTCTTCGACAGTCCAGGCATTGTCATGGCGCAGGCAGGCGCTATGCCTGCACTTGTGAAGACGCTGACAGCGAGCCCGAAGACGAGAACACGACGAAGGGTGGTATTTGGATTCCCCATGCGAACATACCTATTCATTAATGCTAACCATTCAAAATGAGCCCAACTCAGACTTGAAGAATTAGCGAAAGCAAGAAAGGTTCCTGAGAACCAGGCAACTATACCATGCAAATATCTCTTTGAAAGTTACCTTTTGCCAATCTGGACAAGCGAAAAGCCCGCACCAAAGAGCATTGGTTAATTACTGCTTAGCTACTTCTTCATACAACTTAGTGCGAACACTATCAGACCGACAAGTGCCAGTCCTGTGAACATTTGCTCGGCAATAAAATCGGGCATTTTGCTCAGGTCCCACATTCCGGCAACCCGAATGAAAAACCAGATCTTGAAGCCGAGCGCTAAGGCTCCCACACCGAACATCACTCTGGCCATCTGATTGGCGGCGGCTTTTGGACGAGGAGCCATAAAGTCGTCTTCGTCATCTGCGGGCGGCAATGAAGTGCTGGAGCGGTCCTCCAGAAGGCTGGACAGTCTTCTGTCTGTGCCTCCCCTGCGTCGATCCAAGCGTCTGCGCTCATTGGGACCGTCTTCATCGACCAGAGTATCCTTTAGCTCATCTTCACTCTTAGATTTGCCAAAATCAGCTTTCGGTCTTCCTCTCTGAGGTGGCGCCTGCTGGCTTGAAGGCGGAGCCGCCGACAGCAGCGGTGATGAAGGCGTCATCTGCCTTTCTATCCTGTCTACCAAGTTTGCTGGTTCGAGTGTGTCGAGCTCGAATTCATCGTTGTTATCGACAATCGGCGGCACATCACCTTGCTGAGTTGGTCTGTCCAGCATCGAGGGCAATGGCTCGCTCATGCGGTTTTGCCAGGGCGGCGCCTGAGTCGACGGTTCTAACGGAAGGGGTGGATCCGCGCCTGGAGCTGGTTGGCCTGGCACTGGTCCGGCTTGCACAGCGGGTCCTGGCGGCCAGGGTTGTCCTGGTTGCGGCTGAGCCGCTTGCGTCCAGTCAGGCGGCGTGGGTGCTCCTTGCTGCCAGGGTGGTTGCGGCTCCGATGGACCCGGGAATGGAGGCGGTGCTCCTGCCGGGGAGTATGGTTGCGGAGGCGGTTGAGGCGGCGCCTCTACCGCTGCCACGGGAGCCTGTTGGAACGGCTGATGCTGTCCTGATTGGACATTCTTATCGGCCCAATTGCGGAGGTCCGGTGCTGGAGCGCTTTGCGGCGGGTGTTGCTGGTCTGGTCTATGAACCTGAACACCGGGTGGTAAGTCTTGGCTTGCGCCGAAAACACCGGACGCCGGAGCGGCTTCCGGTTTCGGTCGCTTTTTCTTTGCGGCTAAAAGTGGAGAGCGCAGGACGTTGGGATTGTCATCATCCTCTTCATCCCAGTCATCATCATAGTCTTCGTCGTAGTCTCCTCCGCCAAGCAGTGCGGAACGCAGCTTCGGCTTTCCTGTCGGTCCTTTTCTCGGCGCTTCACGACCGGGAGGATCGTCATCGTCTTCGTCATAGTCTTCACCACCACCAAGAAGTGGCGAGTGCAAACCGCGCTTGTGCGGCTGAGCATGATGCTCTTCCGGTGCGCGAGCAGCCTTTCGTGCTCGTGGGGGAGCATCGTCTCCACCACCACTGTCTTGACCGAGCAAGGGCGATCGCAGAGGACGCTTGCCCCGACTGGCTCCATCCGGAGTGAAGTCCTGACCGTCATCATCATCGTCTTCGCCAAGAAGAGGCGAGCGCAGCTTTTTCTTCCTCGCAGTCCCGGGACCGTAGTCTGCGGTTGGTTCTGAGCCTTTGAGATTTCGTCCTGAGCGGCTATCTTCTAAATCTTCGTCGTCATCGTCGCTGTCGCCTAAGAGAGGTGATCGTAAATGCTTTCGACCTGTGTTTGATTGTTTTGGTCCCACCCCTCGAAGCTTGCCAAGGTGAGGCTGTTCGTAACCTTGATCTTCGTCATCTTCGCCTCCTCCGAGCATTGGCGAACGTAACTTAATTCCCTTTTGCCGGCTCTCGGTGTTCTCCTGCGACGGCGCTTCATGAGGAGGTGGTTGAGATGGTATCTGCGGTGTTGGTGGAGGCGCAGCCTGGGTCGGCGGTTGAGCTGGAGCAGGCTGACTGGGTTGGCTCGCCTGGCTAAACCGTTGTCCGCACTCAGCACAAAACAGAGCCCCGTCTTCATTAAGGACCTGGCAGATTGGACATTGAATCACATGCGGTACCTCATAGTGGCCTGATGGTAGCGGCCAGGCATTAATCTCTGTATTTAGTTTAATCACTATTTGTGGTATTGGCTAACTGCAATTTGCAAAACTGTCGAAACAAATTGAATCGGTCTCGGATGCACCCGTACAGTCAATTTTTCCAGTTGTAGGCAGTTTCCTAGAGATCGCTAATTTAGCTTCAGGATTGGCATGATAGACTGGCTTGCTCCCACTTGACTGCTTTGCGTTCGGTCGGTCAGGCGGAGACTTTACCCGATTGAACTAAAAGCTTCGTCGAAAGGCCAATGGAGAATCAAAATGTCTCGGACCGGTAGCTCTCTTGTAGCAATTTCCCTTTCAATTATGTTGTTGGGCGGAACGATTACCATGCCCGCTATTGCTGCTGATGATCCACAGCTCAATTTCAAGATTTACAATCCCGAAACCTCATCCAGCAAAGAGCCTAGTGATGAAGCGCCGAGCACCACCACAGAAAGTGATGCCGGCTCGTCGACCAGTTCATCCGGCGGCAACTTCTCGGTACCGCTTACGCCATCGCTGCAATCAGAAACTCCGCAGCTCGACGAATCCAAGCCTGTCGAGAAAGCTCCGGCTACAGCGAGCGACGAAAGCGCTGGTGCAACTACTGGTGGTGCATTATCTGCCGATGACGCGGCCAAGCCCGCAACCAAAGTCTTGAAGGGCTACGTCAAGGTCGTGCCGACCGGAACCAAGATTCCGATTGTCATGGATACTGCTGTAGATTCCGACACCAGTCAGGAAGGCGACGAGTTCTCGGCCAGAACCTCTGAAGATCTTAGTATTGATGGCTCGACCGTCGTTCCTGCCGGCTCGATCATTAAGGGCCGAATCGCCCAGCTCAACTCCCCTCGGGCGCTCAACCGCTCCGGCTCAGTGGGACTGAAGTTCGATACCATAACGACGCCGGACCAGCGCCAGATTCCAATCGTCGCCAATCTGGTGGCTCGCGGCGGCGTGGTTCATGCCAGACGAGGCCTGAAAGATATTGCCTTCGATACCGGAGCAGTCACGCTGCCGACGCTCGCAGGCGTCGGTATTGGATTCCTGGCTGGTAACTCCACCTCGAATTCGACCACCAGCACCAGCACCAGGGTCGGTCGCGGCGGCGGCGCTCTCATCGGAGCCGGCGTCGGTGTCGCAGTAGGTATCGCCATTCTTCTGTCTAAGAAAGGCAAAAAGGTCGAGGTCAAACCAGGCGACGAGCTCAAAATCGAGCTTGCCGAAGACCTTCGCATGCCGGAATTGAATATGTAACAAGGTTGGCTTATCAGTCATTGTGGCGCTGTAAAGAGAGTTTTGAATTTTCAAGGTGAATCCTCACAGGGACGTCTTTTCTGCAAAAGATCAGGGTATTCCCCAGTTATTGCTTCGGGGTTTTACTGACGATCAATTGCCTCAAAGAACGGTGGCGCCTTGAGCGCCTTCGCTATATAGTTGGAATAGTTCTGTCGGTGTGCGGTTTTCAGGCGTGCCTGTGGATCGCTGAATTATTCCTTTGATCCCCATCACGACGAGTTTTGAAGGACTTTAAGAAAGATCTAGAAGTGCTATACTTACAATTCGTTAATAAATGAGCAGCCGCCGACTCGGTTAATTCAAACTCTTATGGGGCTAAATTCCTTCAGTTGTCGCGTGTAAGAAACATTTTTATTGATTGCTGGTCCTTAGTGTAAGGGACTGTTCAGCAAGGCTTTACTAAGCGGTGACTTTTAGCGAGCTTACTAAAAAGGACGGATAACTACCTTGGCTACACACGCAAAAAACAGTGACCGGCCGCAAAAAGACCCGACGATGGCAGCGATGTTGTCCATCTTGCCTGGACTCGGTCAACTCTACAACGGCGAGACGCGTAAGGGCTTTTTGTTTCTATCGGTAGGCGTCATCAACTTTATCGCGTTTCTAGCCCTGCTTTTCAACGACTCAATTCTGCAAGGGCTCTATCAGTTCGGACTCGGCTTCAATATGGAGCCTAATAAGCAGTTGATCGCTTCCATGATGAATGCCCATATGGGCAGTCCCGCATCGCTTGTTATCATTGGACTCTTCGTTGCTTTTGTTGCATACACGATGCGTGATGCGTACGATCATGCGGCCGTTCTGCAGCGTAAGCATATCTATGCAGACTCAGTCATGGACATGCCTGAAGCGAGCAGCGGATCATATCTTTTCCATGTGGCTGTCATGATCACTTGTATGATCCTGGCCTTCTTTTTCCTTATACCGCCGCCGCCTAGAGTGCAGGTCACTGACATCGAGTTTATACAAAATCAACCTGAAGTAAAACGGCAGATCAAGTCTCGTCGCAAGGCGGAGCACAATTCAGAAGATCGTGGCAAGCACGATCCACAGAAGAAAGTGTCGCCACCATCGCCGGCGCCGAAAGCACCAAGTCAGGCTCCATCACCTAAGCCGACGCAAAGACCGACGCCGAAGCCGGTTGAGCAGAGCCATGCTCCAGCACCGACACCGACTCCGAAGCCGGCAGCTCCTGCGCCGACTCCGACGCCGAGACCGACACCGTCTCCATCGGCGCGACCCACACCGACGCCGACACCAAGACCGACTCCGGCTCCGGCACCGATGGCTACACCTACATTGACACCGACTCCAACGCCTTCACCAGTCAAGGCACCGATGAGTCTACCCAATCCTTTTGCTCAACCGACGGCTTCGCCTAGATCGGCTCCGACACCAGTGCCGGCGCCGGTATCGATAGGCAAGGTAGGTGCTCCAGCAGCCCCATCTCCAGCAATCGCCAGTCTGCCTAGCAGCTCTTCCGGCACGATGCCAGCTCCTATAGCATCCATCAATACTCGCGGCTCTTCCGGCGGCGGTGGTGCGCGCTCTCCAGTGCCTGTCATGGGTGGAGGCGGAAGTGGCTCCAACTCGAAAGGCGGCTCCGGCACCGGTCCCGCTCCAGCTCCGGCACCATCGCGAGCCGGTTCGGGCTCTGGTGGAGGCGGTAGCGGCGACTCGAATGGCCCCTCATTGGCCGTGGCTCCTAGTGTACCGAGACCCTCAGCGGGTTCCGGTGGAGGTGGTGGTGGCGACGGTTCGGAAGGTAATCCCGACAAGGGGGCAAAACCTGGCCGACCTTCATTGTCCGCTCAAAAGGACGTCGACTTCGGACCTTACATGGCAGACCTGCAGAGAAGAATCAAGCGTGCGTGGTTCCCTCCCAAAGGTAACGAAAGTAAACGGGTGCAGGTGGTCTTCAAGGTCCACAGTAACGGCACCGTATCCAACCTCAGGCTACTGGGCTCTTCCGGCCTTGCTATTGCCGACCAAGCAGCTCTCAAGGCTGTTCAAAATGCTGCGCCTTTCAGACCCCTACCAGACGGTGCCCCACCGGATGTAGATATCCAATTTACATTCGACTACAACGTCTACAAGGGTATGGGAGGTGGTGGCGTATTTCGTCGATTCTGATAGACTCATGTGGCTGGGAGTGATCTCAACTAGGGAGTGATCTCAACTAGGAGTACATATGGAGAACAAATTTCTAACTTACTTCATCGAGTTCATGTGGCAGGATTGGTTCGCATCGATACCGATCACCCTTTGCTCGGTGGCTACTCTCGCGGTGATTTTCGAGCGCTATCTCTACTACCAGCAGAACCGTCGAGATGTAACAGCGTTCATCCATCAGCTTCAACGCGAGCTCGAGAATAACAATTTGCAGAAAGCGCAGCAGACTTGCAGTCGCCTGGGCGGAGTTATCGGCGAGGTCGCAGAGGAAGGTGTCCGTCTCCTTGCAGAACAAAAAGAAGACTTCTCGAAAGCGTTCGACATTACGGTTGGACTGGTATCAAGGAAGTTGGAGAAGCACCTGGCCATTCTTGGTACGGTCGGCGCTACCTGCCCATTCCTTGGACTATTCGGAACCGTCGTCGGGGTGGTATTCACCCTGGACGAATTGGGCGCATCCGGCGGCGGTACGCAGACAGTAGTTATCGGTGTGGCTAAAGCTCTGATCGCGACCGGTTACGGTCTGATCGTCGCTATCCTTGCCGTTATTTTCAACAACTGGTACACCAATACTGTGAAGCGCTTCAACGACGACTTCCAGCTCCTGAAGCTGCTATTCCTCAGCTTCGTAAGCCACGAAGAAGGCGCTTACACAAGATAGTTTGTACAGTAAATTGACTCTGCATCAACCGCATAAGAGGGGGTGATCGAGATATGTCCATGGGCGCAGCCGGTGAATCGTTCACCGACATCAACATCACTCCCTTGACTGATGTATTCCTTGTACTCCTCGTGATCATGATTTTGATCGCGCCCCTGATCGATAAGTCCGAACTCAAGATCAAACCGCCTGAGACTGTTTTCGCGAAGAAAGAGAACGCCCGCACCAAGTCGATCATGATCGATGTTTCCAAAGAAGGGAACATCGCAATTAACGGAAAGACGCTGGCCAACACTACTCCCGAAGGCATTCAGGCTCGATTGCAAGAGGTGATTGCCGCTATTGGGGTTAAGGATGTTCCCGTCTCTGTTAACGCCGATGGTGATTGCAAGCAGAAAGATGTTGTCCATGTCATGACGGCATGCTCCGCATCTGGTATCACGAAAATGCGTGTTGCCACGGTTCAAACATCCAACTACAAGTGAGTAAGTGCCTGAGCGAGAGCCACTAATATTAGGTCTCCTGGGTCACCCAGTAAGTCATTCATTGTCGCCTTGTCTACACGAGGCGGCATTGTCTTATCATGGGCTGACTGGCGAGTATCAACTTGTCGACACCGGTTTGCATACGTTGAGCGACTCTTTCTCTCGGGTCAAGTGCCTTGGGTTTCATGGTGTGAACGTCACCATTCCGCATAAGGAAAGCATCATCAAACTGCTCGATGAAGTATCGGAGGAGGCGAAGCAGATTGGTGCCGTCAATACGATTCTGTTTTCGAAGAACGGCTCTTGTGGATACAACACTGATGTATTTGGTTTTTCCAAGTCGCTTGATGAAGCTCTGAAGCGCGCAAATATTGATACGGATTGGTCGAGAAGTACTCTCGTGCTTGGCGCTGGTGGTGCCGCTCGTGCAGTGATCGCCGGGCTCATGGATCTCGGTTATCTCGACATCTCGGTATTCGCTCGTTCGAAGGAGAAGAGTACGGCGTTCGTGAAAGATCTATGCCAGAAGCTCGGTCCAAAAGGTGAACTCATGCTCGAGTCCACTGCGATTCGACCTGTCGATACACTCGATGAGTCGGTGCTCAATGACAAATCGATAGTTGTTAACGCGACGCCTATCGGCATGGATGGCAATCCTCCGCCGGATTGGCTTCTTAGCGCCATCTCCTCACTTGATCGAAGGGCATTCATCTATGACCTGGTCTATTCTCGTTTGACCGATCAGCCTACGCCGATAGAATCGATTGCACAGCTGCTTGGACTTGCATCAATTGATGGTACCGAGATGCTGATCTACCAGGCACTTCGGGCATTCGAGATCTGGACGGGCCTTTTGGTGCCGGTTGACTGCATGAAGAATGCTCTTGTCAGAAGATCTCATAGCTGATTGAAAAACTTGCTGTACAACGAGATCTTTGTTGTGTGTTGTTAACGAACTAAGGATTAAAAGAGTAACCGTGGGTATGGCTCGTTTTTATATATGAGTCGCCATCTTTGTCGTCTATCGATGCTCGCAACCGCTGGACGCTCTTACGCACGCTTTCAATGCCTAGCTCAGCATCGGTTGACCAGACTCGTTCCAAAATCGCTTCACAGGAAAAAACGGTATTGGGATTGCGCATGAAAAAGACAAGCAAGGCAAATTCTCGAGGTTGGAGTTTGAGCGGTATCCCTTTCTTTTTTACGATAAAAGAGCGGGTGTCCAGCTCGAGATCTCTGGCAGTGAGCACCAGACCTTCATAAGAAGGTGGTCGGCGCAACAGCGCTTCGATCCTCAAATTTAGCTCTCGCATCTGAAACGGCTTTGTTAAGTAGTCGTCAGCACCAGAGTGAAAGCCGGTCTCTTTGTTTTCAATCGTCGCGTTGCCTGTCAGCATCAAAACGGGAACCTTTTGTCCGCCTGCTCTCAACTCTGATAGCAGGTCGATTCCGGTTCCATCCGGAAGATTCCAATCCAGAATCACGATGTCGTAATGTATTACTTCTAGATATGCCTTGGCTGTAGCGACGTCACAGGCGGCATCAACTTCATGGCCGGCGCTTTGCAAAGACGCCTTGATCGGTCCGCTCTGCTCTTGATCGTCTTCTAAAATGAGTATCTTCGGCAAACTCAATAACCCTGTAGTTGTCAACTAAGGTTGATCTTCCCGGAAACTATATTGATAATTCTCTTAGCTGAGTCGAACCCACGTATTCTATCTAATTTTCGAAACGCTAAATGCGACTGCCTGGAAAAGTACTGCACAAAGTTCTGACTTTAACAGGTTTGCCACTCGTCTTCGCGATGATCACCATGACGGTTCTATTTATCCAGATTGCCGGTCTGGAAAAACAAGCTGCAGATGCGGAGTATTATCAGGGGCTGGTGACGAAAGGTCTGGAGCTGGTCGCTGCAACAGGCTCGGTTGTAGACAAACTCACTCACTTTTCGGAAACCAAGGATTTCGATGGCATCCGACAAATGCCGCAACTGGTCGAGCGTATTGAGAAAGATGTAAACTCGCTCAAAAAATCGGCGAAGAGAAATGCCGCAGCGTCTGAGTCGGTTGAAACGATGGTGCAGGCTTGCAGTCAATTAAACGATCGAATGCGAGATGTAGTTGAAATTGTCTCACAGCCTCTCACTCTGGATTCGGCAGCGCGACTCTTCGAACACCGGACCGAAGCGCTTCCTCTTGGACGAAAACTGATTGTGGGAGCAGAGGATCTGGTCTCTCTGGCAAGAAAGCAGGAATCCGTTTCGAGAGCCAAAGAAAGAGAGGTGCGTAAGCAGGTTCGGGAGGTTGTTTTATACGGTGCCCTGGGCAATGCATTACTTTGCATAATCGTACTCATGCTCTTCGTTCGAGAGTTCAAAGACCGAATCAGAATTTTGGTTGACAACACAACCAGATTCGGCGCCGACGCTGAGCTTAACCAGCCGGTCTCGGGCAGCGATGAACTGGCTGAGCTGGACAGCTTTTTCCACGCCATGGCCAAAGAGGTGAGAGCGGCAAGGCAGAGTGAACGAGAGCTGGAAAAGTTACGCAATCAGTTCTACGCCATGATCTCTCATGACTTACGATCGCCGCTTCAATCGGCAATTTTGAAGATCCAGATGATTATCGAAGAAAAATACGGAAGCGTAAATGACGAAGTGGAAGCCGCTCTCGAAAAAACATTGAGCTCTATCGGTCAGATTACTCATCTTGTCGATGATCTTCTCGACGTTGAGAAACTCGAATCTGGACACTACGAGCTCGAGTTGACGAGGGTCGAGCTTGGCGAGTTGATCAAAGAGAGCCTCGATTCTTTGTTGCCACTTTCCGAAACTAAACAAATCCAAATAAAGGCGGCGATCGACCAAGACCTTACAATTCTGGCTGATCGTCGACGTCTATACCAGGTAATTACAAACCTGTTGTCCAATGCCATCAAGTTTACTCCCGAAAAAGGAGTAATCGCAGTTTCCGGCAAATGTGGTTCTGGTTTTGTCGAGTTTAGAGTCTCGGATTCTGGGTCTGGAGTCGCTCCAGAATATGTGGACAAGATCTTCGAGCGTTTTAAACAAGCGCCTACCGCGAGCCAATACAAGGGCACCGGTCTCGGTCTGCCAATTTGCAGATTGATCGTTGAGCAGCATGATGGCACGATTGGTGTCGAACGTGGAGACTTGGGTGGAGCAGAGTTCTGGTTTAAACTGCCGAAACCGGTAATCTAAAAAGTGTGTCTCGCATTCCTGTTTCGAGCTGAAGCTGTCGAGACCGAACTCGTAATGAAATGAGCACCTCGTCGACAGCGGGCTTGGCCTGCCTTGAGGAAGCTACCGAGAACCGCTTCGCAATCAGCCCAGTCTTCACGCAAAAATTGCTCGAGCTTTGATTCATTCCTCTGGCTCGGTCGAAAAGTAGTCGACTTTTTTCGATAGGGTTGCGGGCAGTTTCAATTATCGGAGGAATGAAATGTTTGATCAACCAAACCCAATGCGAGATACCAACCGTTCCGACAGTAATTCTGCTATGGATCTATCGAGCCAGTTGTCTGTTTTTGCATTTTCTTCCCTAACCAACAAGTCTGCGGAGCAGGGAGTGCAAAATTCAACGCCTAAGGTTCAACGTGAATCCTCATGCCGTGAGCTGGATTTTAGCGATCAACCGGACGGCGAGCCGCAAAAAAAGATGAGTAACAAGGAACTGGAGAAAGGGATTGCGGATAAGTCTGGCAAACGCGATGCCGTCTCTATCGAAGAGACGAAAGCAATGTATAGAGAGCTAATCGATCGTGCTGATCAGAAGCTTCCGGACAAGGCCTTCAACGACTCCGTCGCAACGTTCGATCTCATAAATAAAGCTCTTTTTGCAGGCCGAGATCTCAAAGAACGTAAGAGCGGAGTGCAAGAGCTGTCCAATCAACCGCTGTCTCTGGAACGGCGCTGGAAGCTGCATGTCGCCCTCATATCGGACATGGAATCCCTCGGTCAGCAAGTCGAGAGAAGATTGGATTTCTCTTCTTATCTCAAAAGTGTGAATCAGTTAGATGATGCCAAACAGATTGGACGAGAGGCTGCTGCCAAAGCAGATCGTTTGATAAAACCCGTTTCAGTGAACGGACAACAGATCAGCCCAATAGGTCTGTTTCAACAGGAATCGGCAAAACTGATCACCGATCGGAAACAGCTTCCCAGTCTGGAGAAACAGAAAGAAGCGCAGAAAGCCTCCGAATATTTGATGAGATTGACGGGAATCGTTTTGAAAGCCAGCAAGCTATAGATGTTCGATACGCCTGTGAGACTCTGGCACGTGCAATCGTACTTCCTTCTGATCAGCAATATTTTGGCGTCCCGTTTCTCAAACGATATGTTTCGAACCGCGCACAAATGCTGAATGATGTAAATCCAGCGATTTGGAAAAATACTGTCGATAAGCTTCAAGGAGAATTCGTGTGATTGGGGTCAAATTAAATGAGCTGCGGGGACAATTAAATTTGAGCTGTTGAC
>CAZISK010000006.1:0-26606 GCA_964541355.1 uncultured Candidatus Obscuribacterales bacterium | reverse complement strand
TGCCGCGCCAGCCGATTTCCGTGCCGGTTCAGACTCGGTTTGCCAATGGTAAAGTTTCTTCCGGTTATCCTCTTCTTTCCGACACGAAGAAAGCGGGTGGCTACTGGTAGTTAGAAGTTTATGGAAAGTTTAAAAACATTGAAATTCTGTGCGATGTCAATAAAATCAACTTAGATCTTTGCTTGAATCAGGCACAAACTGATTGGTTTTTTTGTAAGCATCTTGTTTAGTGATTCTGTGACTAGATAGATTATTGTTTGGTGGAGTTGAACCATGTATAAAACAACATTGGAACAAACAGCAAATATAGATCTTTCGGAAGTTAGTGCAGGCGCCATGAATTGGCTTGTCTGGACTAAGAGGAAAAAGGCACGCGCAAGCAAGCTCTGTAATCCTGGCTACGGTATTGCTGATTATCTGCCTTGGCGGATTTTGGAGGGACTTCCCGAGGGCTTGGTAGTGTCGGACTCCGATAGGCGGGTGGTTTTTGCAAATAAATCAGCCAGACATATGCTCGGGTTGACATCGATCGTAGAGAGCACGCAGATACTGCTGCCGGAGCAGGGAGCGGTGACTGTAAACGTTGACGGCGAGAAGAAAACTCTCGATGTCTCAAGCAAAATGATCAGGCACAATGGTCGACCGCTCAGAGTTTCAACATTGCGGGACACTACTGTCTTGTTTAGGCAATTAGAAGAACTTAGCCACCAATGTTTTACCGACGAGCTAACTGGTCTGTACAACCGAAGAGGATTTCTTACTATTGCGCAGCACCAGATAGAGTCCGCACGCAGACGGAGAAGAAGAATGATCGTTGTGTTTGCCGATATGGATGGACTGAAAGAGATTAATGACACTCTTGGTCATGCAGCTGGTGATGCGGCGATTCGTGATGTTGCGGAGATACTAAAGTCATCACTTAGAGGTGGAGATGTGGTTGCTCGCATTGGTGGTGATGAGTTTGTTGTTCTTACCAGCATCGAGGATAGTGGAGACGCAGATGCGCTAATCGAGAGACTCAAGAGAGACGTAGAACTTTTCAATCAAGAGAGTCTCAAGAATTATACTGTAAGGATTAGCTTTGGCTTTTCGGTAGTTGAGCCGGATGCTCATCTTGATCTTGCAGAAGTGATCCAGCGAGCGGACATGGAAATGTATCGTGAAAAGCAACGGCGATGCAACCGTCTGGATTTCAATCGTTTGAAAGACATAACGGTTCCTTAGAAAGTATGGTTATCTTGCCGTGCAAAGTAAACATCAAAACTACTGTGACGCGCTAAATCGAGAACTTTAAAATTCGATGAAAAGTCCGGGTGAATTCCCGGCCTTGGTAGTAAAAATTTCTCGGGACAGGTTCTACGAACACCGCGCTTGTCCACAAGGAATTTTTTCCGCCAGGGGCTTCAAATATCGATCGAATGCTCGATTTGAGTTGATTCAGGCGGCACATCTACCGCTCTATTCGTTCCTGTTTGATTCTCCGATGCTTATCAAACGCATGCCACGGAAAAAATTGAAAACTTTCTGACCGCAGGTGCCTGTTCTCATACAGCGTCGATGTCCTCCTGAAATAGTCCCAACACGTGAGCAAGTAGTGCCAGAATTATCTGGCACTACTTAGTGAAAACGGTAATACGTTTAGCGCTACTCGGCATCAAAGAGCGCCTGGGAGGGAGCTCTTTGCACAACAGCGTCAATCTTTTTTGATGTTGATCTTCCTGACATTCTGCTTAGCCTCCGCCGTTTTCGGCAGCACGACATTCAGAACGCCTTTTTTGAATGTGGCCTCGGCCTTATCCTTGTCAATTGAACAAGGAAATGGAATGCGTCTATGGAATGAGCCGTAGCTGCGCTCCATGCGGTAATAGCCACGCGTGTTCTCTTCTTTCTCCTCGCGTTTCTCTCCCGAGATGGTGAGGGCATCATCAGTGATCGAGACATCCAGGTCTTTATCCTCGATGCCAGGCAGCTCCACCGAAACGCGCAGATCGTTTGCGCTTTCTTTTACTTCCACTTTCGGCTGAAACAAGCCGTCGGACATCTCCGAAAACGGGCTCATCAAGCCAGCATCAAAGGAGCGGAAGAAATTATCGAACACACGATTCATGTCATGCTGGAGCGAGAGATAAGGAGTGTACTCATGTGAAGATGAGTTGTCCTCTTTTCTGATAGGAAGATTCTTCTTGCCCCAGTTCCAAGGTATGAGATTAACCATATTCATCCTCCTTCCTTACAAAACTGTGTTGCAAATTATTCGGCTTGCACGGTGATCTTCCTTGGCATGGCGCGCTTGCTCTTAGGAAGAATCAGCTTGAGCACACCGTTTTTCACCGAGGCCTGAATCCCATCTCTGTCAATTTCATTTGATAGAGCAAAGACGCGCCTGTAGCCGCCAATGCCGTATTCGGCATAAGTAAGGCTATAGCCATGGAACTCGGGCGCATCGACATGTCCGTAGATAGTCAGGATGTTTTGTTCCAGTGTAATGTCCACCCCATCCTGCTTTACGCCAGGCATGTCAGCAAACAAAATCAGTTGCTCTTTAGTCTCACAAATGTCTGTTGCCGGTGTGTACAGTTTCTGCGGCCGCGTTTGCTCCGCATTGGTCCGGTTCATAACTTCGTGTTTGTCAATTTCCATAAGTTCGTTAGGCATAAGAAAACCTCCTTTTTAGAATAAATCAAGACTCAGATACAACACTTATTCGCCGTGGTTTTTCTGCTTCAGCACGTGGCAGCGTGATCTGCAAAACACCATTTGCGAATTTCGCCTCTACCTTGTCTCCTTCGACGCCAAAAGGAAGTTGAAGCGAACGCGTGAACTCACCATAGCCGCGCTCCTGCCTATGCCGGGACTCTCCTTCTTCGAGTTCTTCTGGTTTGCGAGAACCCCTAATAGTCAAAGTGTCATGCACCAGAGAAATATCTACATCCTCAGGCGCGATGCCGGGTACCTCGGCGCGGACTATAGCGCCCTGTTCAGAAGTCCATACATTTACTAGTGGGAATTCTGTTCCATGATTTGGCGCACTAGCGGAAAGAACGCGGTTTAGCGAATCTTGCAGCCGCTGCATCTCTCGCAGTGAGCTAAATAAATCGTTGCCAGCTAGTCTCTGAAACAACATATCCTACGCCTCCTTCTAATGTTACGTCGGACTGCAGACTCAGGTCTTTAGTATTTAGTTGGACCTGACCCGCACCGAATCTAGGGTCCACTGATCGGAGCCATCCAAGGAATGAAAAAAACGGATGGCTTACATCTGTAATTTTTACTCCAAGGAACGGAGCAGCCCATGGGTTTGCACGATTTTTTAAAGATTTTCAAAACGCTGATTTTGCAAGCATTTTCAAAAAAGGCATATAAGAGGGTACCCGAGAAGCCACCTGAGTCAGCATTTACAGGTTTAAGAAAAAATACGGCGGAACCCTTGACGATGTCAAAAAGTTTTTGTATAAAAATAAACGGAAGGTTCGAATTGCCTTCGTTTGATAGCCCAAATTCTTGCACTATGGAGGGTTTGCGCAGTTTCACGAATGATAATTTTGAATAGTTCCAAAGCACGATCACACCGGCCTGCCAGGCTGGAATACAGCTAAAAAAGGCAGCCTCAGAAGCTCTGAGGCTGCCGAGCTGAACAATTATGCCAAGAGATTATCGGTTTTCGACCGAATCTCTCGATGGCTATTTTCCTTCAATCGGCTTTATAGCCGGCTCTAGCTAAATAGACTGACGGAGGTTCCGCCTAATGTTTAACTCAAGATTTTATGGGGATGCACTCGATCATTACGTGAAAGCTGGCAGCCAAAGCTGTTCGGCAGACATACTAGAAGCTATGGCTCACAGCGAAGTCGCTCGGATTCGGCTGAGAGTGGCAGAAAACCCGAAGACACCCATTGAAATTCTGGAGATTCTTTCGACAGACAGATGTGCCGATGTGCGCATCGCGGTCGGCACCAATCCTTCGACACCAGGCTTTGTAAGCTTCAAGCTCGCCTTTGATGAGGACCCTGATGTAAGGCTCGGACTTGCTGACGACATAAATACGCCAATTGAGCTGCTAGAAAAACTCGCAGAAGACGAGAACCCATACGTGGTCTGTCGAGCGAAAGAGACGATAAATATAACGCGTTCTCAAAGTAAGCCAAGAAGCATTGGACATTTGCTTCTTAGATTGTCCGGAAAAGGCGTGGAGATACCAGAGTTGAAGTACGCATAGGTATAACAGTTGATCTGAATCACGCCTAAAGGCGCCTTTGGACTATTGTCCGGGGCGCCTCCTTCGTTCCTGAACAGCAATGCTGTATCGCCTCAGTCTTCTGAATGTCTGGCGTTCTGGAAGGCTAAGCCGGCGCAGTGTGATCCTATAGCACGTGACCAAACGACTGCAGGCAAGCAACCCTGGCACGACACTGAATATGGTGCAGCTTCCTTTTCAAGCCGCGCAGCTATTAACTGTAAAAAAAAAAATATGGCGAAGGGACCCATGTAAGGACACTACTGATTCAATTGAACGTGGACGAGTTCACAAGTCTGATTCCGCCTTCAAACAGTGAAACAGTGTTTGGACTCATCTGCAAGTAATTGGTGGATTTTAGATAAGGAGTACCAGGCTATGATCGGAAGAATGAATGTGACCCATACAACAGGTCTTTTAGCAGGTCTTTCCATTGCTACCTCAGTATCGTTATGCGCAGGTGGCTACAGCGAGCTTTATGCAGCACCAGCAAAGTCCGCTCAAAAGTTTCAGCAACTGACATGATGTCATAGCAGTTGAGGACAGAGCTTTCTGCCGGTGACGTTCAGCCCAGGCCATCTTCATCACCGTCAGCAATGAAATTAAACGAAGGCTCGCTGGAATAGCGAGCCTTCACCTTCACCAAAGTACCTAGAGGAACAGGAGCTCCTCGGACCGCCTAGGATTAATAGTCCATGTCGGCGCCCGCCGGCACCATCGGTGCTTTCTTTTTCTCCTCAGGGGACTCCACAACAAGCGCCTCAGTAGTGAGGAACATGCCAGCAATCGAAGCGGCATTTTGTAGAGCGCAACGCTCCACTTTTGCCGGATCGATGATGCCATGTTCGGTCATGTTGATGTACTCAAACCTGGCAGCATTGAAGCCGGTGCCGTCAGCTTGCTCGCGTACCTTCTCGACAACAACTTCCCCCGACAAACCAGCGTTATCAGCAATCTGCCGCACAGGGGCTTCCAGCGCTTTCATGACAATGTCAAAGCCGGTACGCTCATCTCCTTGCAGCTTGTCTTTCTCTTTTTCCAGCCGTTTAGACACCACCAACAAGGTGGTGCCGCCGCCCGGAACGAAGCCTTCTTCGACAGCTGCTCGGGTTGCATTTAGAGCATCCTCGATTCTGAGTTTGCGATCTTTGAGTTCGGTTTCGGTGGCTGCACCGACTTTGATGACGGCCACTCCGCCGGCAAGCTTGGCAAGGCGCTCTTGCAGCCTTTCTTTGTCATAATCAGAGTCGGCAATTGCAATCTGGCTCTTGATCAAGCTAATGCGTTTTTCAACTTCATTTTTTGTGTCGTTGCCAGCCACTATTGTGGCTGTGTCTTTGTTGACCCTGACGCGACGAGCTTTGCCAAGCATGCCCACGTCTACGCTTTCAAGCTTCATACCAGCTTCGTCGGTAATAACCTGACCGCCTGTAAGAACTGCAATGTCTTTGAGCATTTCTTTGCGACGGTCGCCAAATCCGGGAGACTTGACGGCACAGCAAGAAAGCACTTTTCTGAGGTTGTTAACAACCAGGGTGGCTAACGCTTCGCCTTCAACATCTTCAGCAACTAGAAGTAGGGATTTTCCTGCTCTTGCAACCTTCTCAAGAACCGGCACGAGATCGCTTATCAGGTGCACTTTCTTGTCTACGCAGAGAACAAAGGGTTCATCAAGAACGCACTCCATTTTTTCCGGGTCGTTGACGAAGTAGGCGGATATGTAGCCTTTGTCGAACTGCATGCCTTCAACGACTTCCAACTCTGTAGTCATCGACTTAGACTCTTCGACCGTAATTACACCGTCCTTGCCTACCTTTTCCATTGCCTCTGCGATGATTTCGCCTATCGCTTCATCGTTGCCAGCCGAGATCGTCGCAACTTGTGTGATGGAAGTCTTGTTCTCAACAGGCTTTGCGATCTTTTTGATTTCAGCAACAGAGCAATCTACCGCTTTTTGAATACCACGCCGCAGCACCATCGGATTGGCGCCAGCAGCGACATTCCTGAGGCCTTCCTTGATCATAGCTTGAGCCAGCACCGCTGCTGTGGTCGTGCCGTCACCTGCTTGATCGTTGGTCTTGGTGCATACCTCGCGGATCAATTGTGCTCCGACATTCTCAAGATGATCGTCCAGCTCGATTTCTTTGGCGATGGTTACACCGTCATTGATGATCTGCGGCGATCCGAACTTTTTTTCCAAAACCACGTTCCGTCCGGCTGGACCCAGCGTGATTTTGACAGTATTGGCAACATGGTCCACTCCGCGCTCCAGAGAACGGCGGGCAGACTCGTTATGCACAACGCGTTTTGCCATCGGCGGTTCCTCCTTTTCGATTAGCCGAAATGTTTGTTCTGTTTTAGCCCACTACAGCAAGGATGTCTCGTTCACCCAAGATTATGTATTCGACGCCGTCGATTTTTACTTCGGTGCCGGAATATTTGGCAAACAGAACTTTGTCGCCTTGCTTCAATTCCATTGGCTGCTTTTTGCCGTCTTCACCTGTTTTGCCAGGTCCGACCGCAAGGACTTCTCCCTGTTGAGGCTTTTCTTTCGCCGTATCAGGAATGACAATTCCACCTGCTGTTCTTTCTTCAGCGTCGAGCTTTTTTATCACTACTCGATCAGCCAATGGTTTCAGATTCAATTTAGTCGATGTACTGGTGACCATCAGTCAGTCCTCCTTTTTGACGTGTGACGGTTTAGGAAAAATGCAATGTGTTTCCCACGATTTAAAGTGTATTCAGTCCTTTTTTAAGACCGAAAATTTTCGACGTTTTCTTAAAGATTTGGTTGAGGTGTTTGTTAATGCATATCCAGTAATCGGCATTATTGGATAGCTCCAGGCAACAGCGCGGCTTTTCAGACTCGATAAACTGAAAATACGGCTAACCTTTGCTATTGAAAGGAGGCACCCGTGAAAAAGCGTTGCTTGAATATTGCCTGTGACTGCCAATGCAAGGACAACTTTTGCTCGCCGAACTGCGAGCTGGAATCGGCAGCTCAAGGCAATGATCTATCCGAGTGCAGCTGCGAACACGCAGAATGCGCCCTCGATAAAGTGCCAGTAACGATCGAAGATCCCGAGCTTGAGTCTCCTTAGCGCCAGAATCAGCTAGCCAGGCGCTGTTTCCGCTTGTGCTCGTACATGCGGCAGTCTGCTCGGTTGAGAAGCTGGATCAAATCTATGTCGCCTTCAGGGTCTAGTTCGGCGGTGCCGAAGCTGACTGAGAGCTTGTAAGGGCGAACGGCGCGCTCCAGGTCCGACAACTTGCCGAGCAACTCGTCTCATTTCATTTTATGAAGTTCGGTACTCGCCAGTTACTCCGGCTTCTGTGACTGGCTGTCCGGGATAATTTCGCCCAACACCATATCCAACTTAATCGATATATAACGGATGTCTGGTCTCCGTGCGGCACGACTCTAAAAATTTTCTTGATAAATGGCCAAAGAGGAGTTTTTTCGTTTCAATTCAAAAATAGATGACTGCATAGGGAGGCAAAGCCAATGAGCGATTCAGCAAAGTTCGATCTTAACTCCGGACGCGGGAAATGGATTGTCGCTCTTGCCGTCTCCGTGTGCGCGCTGGCGTTCTTCTGGGCAGGGCACCAGTTCTGGCCGTCCCATTCCACGAATAAAATAGATAGCACCAGTGGTCTATAACTTCCCGTACTGTCCCTTATTAGCTCCGGACGATCAATCCTGTTTCCACTTGAAGTAAGTAGCGCGTGTACAGCAAAAATTTCAGTGCTTAATCATTGCGTAATATTCCTGCCACGATGCTATGAGCGTCCATTAACGAATGATTGAGGTTTTACACTTCGCATTCCGCCTGCACTACTTTTTCGAATAGGCGCCAGGCAGGCCAACGCAATTCAAATCCTGCTCCTGCTTCTGCCAGCTTCACTACTAAAGGAGACACGACCATGAAGTTAGACTTGAAACGGGAACACTGGCGCCAGGACTTTCTTGCCTCTCTGGTTGTGTTTCTTGTGGCGCTGCCTTTATGTATGGGTGTGGCAATTGCCTCGGGCATGCCACCGGCCTGCGGCTTGCTGACCGGAATTATCGGAGGACTGATTGTCGGCGCCGTGTCGGGCTCACCCTTTCAAGTCAGCGGTCCTACTGTCAGTCTTGCTCTTATAGTCTGGGAGATCGTCAACAGCTTCGGCCCAGCTGCTCTGGGAGTAATCGTACTTCTATCTGGCATCATGCAAATCGCCTTCGGAACATTGCGCTGGGGGCGCATCTTTCGTGCCCTGTCACCGGCGGTCGTGCAAGGGATGCTCTCTGGTATTGGTCTTCTTATTTTAGTCAGCCAGTTCCATGTAATGCTTGACGACAAGCCTAAAGGCAATGGACTGGAAAATCTTCTGGCTATTCCACAACTGCTCTGGAAAGTAATTACATTAGATGATGGCTCTCACGAAATAGCAGCATTAGTCGGTCTTCTGACTATTTCGATCATTCTTATATGGGAAAGATTGCCGGTTGAAAAATTGCGCGGCGCCGTACCGCCCACACTTCTGGCAGTGATAATTTCCACTGCTGTCGCCGGTTTTATGAATCTGGAAGTGAATCGAGTTCAGTTGCCCGAGAACCTTCTTTCTGCATTTGCCATGCCGGATTTTTCTGTGCTTCTAACAGCCAGCTGGCTCGTGCTACTTGAGCAAGCGCTCACAATCGCTCTTGTAGGTAGCGCCGAAACCTTGCTTACAGCCAATGCTGTAGATCGCATGTTGCCTGCGCATAAGAGTAATTATGATAAAGAGCTGATTGCCCAGGGCATTGGCAATACCGTATGCGGAGTTGTAAGCGCATTGCCAGTGGCAGGCGTCATTGTGCGAAGCTCCGTAAATGTGAAAGCCGGTGCTCAGACCAAAGCATCAACTCTCATGCACGGCATCTGGCTTTTGCTCTTTACTCTTGTGTTTCCATTCGTTCTGCGCCAGGTACCTTCAGCCGCACTGGCTGCGCTTCTTGTTTATACAGGCTACAGACTGATTGATATTCGGGCAGCAAGACGTATAGCTGAAATCGGCAAATCCGAGCTGCTCATTTTCGCCGTCACCGCCGTCGCTATTCTTATTACCGATCTCTTCACGGGTGTCGTGATCGGTGTAACCATGAGCGCTGTAAAGCTACTCTACGTTTTCTGCAAACTTGATATTCACAAGGCAATAGTCGACGGCAAGATAACTCTTACGCTCGTCGGCGCAGCAACCTTCTTGAGTCTGCCCAAGCTCGCCGACGAACTGGAAGCATTGCCCACCGACACTGAGCTGCACGTCGACTTTTCACGCGTGACGTACATCGACCACGCCTCGCTCGATCTGCTCATGAAGTGGGAAGAGCAGTACAAGAGCCAGGGTGGAACATTGACTATCGACTGGGGACTGGTGCAGGCTAGATTTAATAGTCCTCCTGCCACGCCGGCGGAGAAAAGCACAGAAGTAACCTCGACAGCCGTGCACTGAATACGGTGCTACAGAAGATCAGGTGTATAGTCCACGGGTCTGCTCGTCCACCGCATCGGTTCCAGTATTCAATCATTTCTTAATTAAAATGAGACGACGTAATTTCTTAGCGATAACAAAGTTACTGTTAAAAACCGTCATTACTCCTTCGAAGGTAAGGGAGTTCCCAAAAACCTTCAAATGGTATCGCGAAGCTGCGGAAAATCATTATCCATACGCATATACACAACTAGGCTTGTGTTATCAAAACGGTCTTGGAGCAAAAAAAAAAGATCTAAATCAAGCGATTTACTGGTACAGAAGAGCTGCCGATCATGGCGATCCAAAAGCGAAAAAGCAATTGAGCGTACTTAAGTGGTAGGCCGATTGCGACAATGAATTGGACAGTTCCGGAAGACCGTCAGACAGGTTGAAAAACACGGAGCTGATAATGAATCTGATAAAATAACTCGGTCCTATCTTAGAATTGCTTAGTTGGCCCGTCGAACGCATTTTACAGGAATCGTATGCATGTCAAATCAATTGATTATGTTTTGTGCGATAGTAACCGCAGTTAGCCTCGGCTCTACACCGGCCTTCGCTGGAAGTAAGAAGTTGAAATTGTTGAGTGCCCAAACCAAAATAACAATGAAGCGTGCTGAAAAGATCGCTCTCGCCAAAGCACCAGGTCGAACCGAAGAGATCGAACTGGAGCGGAACAAGGATGGCAAGCTTGTCTTTTCTGTCGAAATAGAACAAGTGACTGGAAAAAAGTTAGAAGTAGAAATAGACGCGATTTCCGGACAGGTGCTCAGGACTGACGAAGATAACGTTGACGACAAAGTTGAAGACAAGAGCGAGAAAAAGTCCGAGAAATAGTATGAACACTCTACCCTGTCTTGTATTTGTTAATGCACGGGCCATCGAACAGTCGAAATTGAGAATGGCACAGATTCGTTTTCCGGAAGCTTACCGCGGCGCGTCGACCTGGTCTTGTTCAACCTGGTCATCTCCAGTCCATGGAGCATGATTTGCACGCCAATAAGTAAGCACTACCTGCGGTCTCATTCTTCGGGCTCGATTTGGCCGCTGATGTATAGATTCCACTTCTTATTGAGTTCTGCACTTCCTGATTCCAGGTCCGGTGGTAAGTTCGTTATGCGTCGAGCCTGCAAGCCAAACCAGTCACGCAGAGAATTGGCGAGCTTTAGTTTTTCCAGAACGTCCAAAGTGAATCCAAGTCTCTGCACGACTGCCAACTCGACGCGAGTGCATTCATTTTCCGGGCTCTGGAGTAGAGGCTGATGAGAACATAGTCTTTGATCTCCGGGTTTTCTTCGGCGTTGATTGCCTCGATCAAGCGCGGCAGTTCTTCTGCATACACGATCCTGTCTCGGTGTTTCAATTTGAATTTCGTGATCCCGGTTGCTGGATTATCACAATCAACCAGCTCCCACTGCTTACCTTTATTTATGACGGCTCGCAATAGCTCGACAGTTCGGTTGGCAGTCGCTCTGCCATCATGAGCACGCGGAACCCAAACTGGATGATATCAATGAGCATTTGTAAGATCGGGCTGAGAAATGCCGACATTGTAGTTTGATCGACAAGCGATCGATCTTCAACAAAAGTTCAAAAATTCATGAGAAAAATGAGCATCTTTCAACGAGCGTTCGCGGTGAATTGATCTTCAACTAATTCAGATTCGGCACCTGTTTCGCCATTAATTGGCCTAAGGCGAGCAACAACTCAGCCTGAAGCACCGATCCAGCGTTATCTTTCAAATGTTTTCCACAAGGAGGCTGCAATGAAATTATATTGGCAGGTTATGTTCGTCATTACAGGGCTGGCATCACTCTTGTTCAGCATCGCCTGGTTTATAGGCTTGGAAGGCTCATATGCCATGGCCACATGGGCTGCAATGGTCGCCTGTCAGTTGAAAGCTGATCAAGAAGCGATGAGAGAGCGAGCGTGTGACGGACTCTTGGGGAAAAAAATGGTAGACCGCGACGGGCCACGAGTGCGAAAAATATTTGGGCAACTCTTCTCAAAACATAAGCGCTCGAGGTGCAAACATAAGCAATGCTGAAAAAGCTTCATTTCGGCGACTGACTGATACCTTAAATGGTGGCAGTCAAATCACAGGTATTGCAGCTCAGTCAATCGCGTGTTAGGATGACGGTATCGGAATTGGTGCTACCGGACGTCGCTGTGATGATACGCTTTGGAACTATGCACGGGATCACGGAATGTCCATCGTCTCACAAGACTCAGACTTCTATCGACGACGGGGACCTCTCCTTGATAGTCATGATTTTGAAATCTAACCCCGTGACAGCATTGGTGCCTGCCATCGTTCTTTTCAATGGATTGATATTATCATATCCAGCCGCAGGCGCTAAAAAGCCTAAAGTCAAGTCCGACTACCATACTCAATATCATGCTCCGTGGAGCGCGTATGTACTGAAATGATATTCGTATGGATAAATGTGGAGCCAGTGACCATACCGTTTTGCAATTGCGTGGAACAGTTTTGTCTGGTCTTTGATTCCGAAGCCGTTGCAATTGAAGAAGAAGTAAAACGAATCTATGCAAACCAGGCAATAATTCCATTTCGAGGTCCATAAAACCAAGATACACGGGAATGAGAATTGGCGAAATTATTCGACTTGAGAACGATCGCGATCAAGCGAAGCTATGTCTGAAGTTTGTAACGGTGCTGAATTCCTTGTATTAGGATTGATCTTTGCAAATCGGGTAGCAGATGGATGGTCGCTCAATATGATATGCCTTCCAGGACTGAGGACTACCTCGCAACCTGCCGTTTCCACTAAAACGCTACTCATTTAACCAGAAACTTAGATACAGTAATAAATACCGGTCTCCAAGTAGAACCATAGAACCACGAAAGAAATGACTACGAACCATCGGGACGGCAGAACACGGATTTCTTCTGTGGTAGTACGGTTGCCGCCAGCGATACTGGATCAAGGATGGCGATCATGAGTCGGGCATCGTGTACGTGCGACTGGCCGCACCTGGAGTGGATTGAGCAGTTCCAGGCTCCATTTAATGATTGATCTTTAGTATGCGGTAAACTTTCAAGATGGTATCGGGCGATGCGTGGCATCGCCCCTACATGGATTTGACAACCGTACGTTGACACGTCAATAGATAACTGCCAGTAATTAAAGGATCCCAAGAGATGAACAAGCGAGCAACGAGAGCATTCGTAATTCAGGCCACTATGATGTCGATGATGGCACAGTCCGTTCCTGCTTGGGCACAGGAAAGCCCTCGGCCGAATCAGTTCTGGTGGCCGAAAACGTTGGACCTCTCTCCGCTTCGTCAGAAGTCCCCTGAGTCAAATCCTTACGGCAAGAACTTCAATTACGCAAAAGAGTTTCAAAGTCTCGATCTTGACGCTGTGAAAAAGGACATCAAAGTCGTTTTGAAGGATTCACAAGATTGGTGGCCGGCTGATTTTGGAAACTATGGTCCGTTCTTCATTCGTATGGCGTGGCATGGCGCCGGCACCTATCGCATCGCTGACGGTCGTGGTGGCGCCGATGGTGCCCAGCAAAGATTTGAACCGCTCAACAGTTGGCCTGACAATGCCAGTCTCGACAAGGCGCGCCGACTGCTCTGGCCAGTCAAGAAGAAATACGGTCAGAAACTTTCCTGGGGCGACCTGATGGTTTTGACCGGAAACGTTTCTCTTGAAGATATGGGGTTTAAAACCTTCGGCTTCGCCGGCGGTCGCGCAGATGATTGGGAGCCGGATTTGATTTACTGGGGACCGGGAGCGGAATTCATGTCCAACAATCGCGACAAGGAAGGCACGCTCGAGAAGCCGCTCGCCGCGATCCAGATGGGTCTGATTTACGTCAATCCAGAGGGGCCCAACGGCAATCCGGATCCTTTAGCGGCGGCAAAGGACATTCGTGAGTCCTTCGGCAAAATGGCGATGAACGATGAAGAGACCGTCGCGCTGATCGCTGGTGGCCACTCATTCGGCAAAGCCCACGGTGCAGCAGCTGCGTCAAACTGTGGACCTGCGCCTGCAGGTGAAGGAATCGAACAGCAAGGCTTTGGTTGGGTAAACAAATATGGTACTGGCTGTGGTGCCGATGCCATTACCAGCGGACTGGAAGGGGCATGGGTAGCGAGTCCAGTTAAATTCACGACCGATTATCTCGACAACCTCTTTGCTTTCGAATGGGTTCAAACAAAGAGCCCGGCCGGAGCAACTCAGTGGAGACCAAGAGATAAAGCCGCGGCAGAGCTCGTGCCCGATGCTTTTGATAAGTCGGTAAAACATCCACCGATGATGTTCACAACCGACCTGTCTCTGAAATTCGACCCTGCCTATACCAAGATTGCAAAACGCTTCCAGGAAAATCCGGAAGAGTTCAAACTCGCTTTCGCTAAGGCCTGGTACAAACTGACGCACAGAGATATGGGACCACGGTCGCGTTATCTCGGATCCGAGGTTCCCAAAGAAAAACTTATCTGGCAGGATCCTGTTCCTACCGCCGACTATAAGATGATTGATGATGCGGACATCGCCGATCTTAAGGCTAAAGTTCTTGCATCAGGTTTGTCGGGATCTGAACTGGTCAGAACTGCCTGGGCATCGGCAGCTTCGTTCCGCGGGACGGACAAGCGTGGTGGCGCTAATGGTGCACGTATTCGCCTCGAGCCGGAGAAGAACTGGGCGGTCAACGATCCGGCAGAACTGGCAAAAGTATTGAAGGGTCTCGAAGGCATTCAAACTGATTTCAATAAACGAACTGATGGCAAGAAAGTATCGCTCGCTGATCTAATTGTGCTCGCAGGTGGTGCCGCTATTGAGGACGCCGCGAAAAAAGCCGGCAGCAATGTGAAAGTTCCTTTCTCACCCGGCAGAACAGATGCTTCGCAGCAAGATACGGATGTGAGTTCTCGTGCCGTACTCGAACCCAAGGCTGATGGCTTCAGAAATTACTTCGGCACCGGTAACCAACGTACCCCCACTGAGTTGTTGGTTGAACGCGCAGCGTTATTGACGCTGACAGTTCCCGAGATGACAGTTCTTGTTGGTGGCATGCGGGCATTGGACGCAAACGAAGGGCATTCTCAGATGGGAGTGTTCACTGATCGGCCAGGAACTTTGAACAACGACTTCTTTGTCAACCTGCTCGACATGTCTACCAAATGGTCCAAGTCATCAACAACCGATGGAGTCTACGAAGGGCACGATCGAAAAACAGGTAAGCTCAAATGGTCGGCGACCTCTGTCGATCTGATCTTCGGGTCAAGCCCGGATTTGCGTGCGGTTGCGGAAGTCTACGCATCTGACGATGCGAAAGAGAAGTTCGCAAATGACTTCGTCACTGCGTGGGCTAAGGTTATGAACAACGACCGCTACGATCTGAAATAAATCGAACCGAACAAAGCTCAATTCGACTAGCTAATCAAACAAGCCAATCAAGCTTACAGCCCACCTGCCGTTCCGTGAACTCAATTGTATTACGGAATTGTCGCAAATTGTTTGTTCGAAACTAGGTTTGTTTCTGTCGAAGATCAAAACAGGTATTGTGCTAAAACACCAGATGTGATGGCAGTCCCGTCGTTGTTTGGAAGCTGGATCGGCTAGCCCGCTCAACGCGAGTTGCTAGACATAGCTGACCGAATCAAGGACATAGGAGCGCAATTCAAATCACTATCAGAGTCGTGGGCAGGCACTACATCGCCTGCCGGCATGATGGTGAATGACAGTTTCGCCGGCATTGCCGACTTCTAACTAGAGTTGATCAAAGAACGTACATCCGCCGGCCGCGTTTCTTCTAAAAGGCGCGGCGTGAAGTTTGTCCGTCCTCATCGCTTTTCACCCGACCAAAAGAGACTAGCATAGCGGCTTCTGATTGGATACAATTCTGTGCGTCAGGTCGCGGATACCTTGGGCGTTCATGTAGCGACTATTTACAGGTTGCAGGGAACGAGTCAATGAATTTCTTTTCGTTGTATACAAGATACACGCTGCAAGAACTGCTCGGAGGCAGCCTAAGAACCATCACATCCTCAACAGGCAACATATGGATAAGTACTCAGACTACAGTGCTGTGCTTACTCAATACTGAACCACAAACCAATTTGTATTTTTACGATGCGCGGGTACTCTTCATTGACGAGCCAATAGAGCTGGCAGTGACCGGCAGTGATCGCTTGCCCATCCAACTTTTTAGCCAGACAAGACAATCCCGTGTTTACATCTATCTCGGTCAATCAGGACCGTCTCACAAGGGATTTAAGTCTCTTACTCTGTCGCAACCCATTCCCGAGGCAGTATTTGCTGACATTGTGGATCTCGAAACACTGAAGGCCAATCCCAATGAATTAGACCGTGATCTCAGCCGTGAGCTTGATTTGTGGTCGAGTAATCGAGCGCATTGGGATGCTTTAGACGGGAGGATAAGAGCAATCCGCTGCGGCCACGACGAGCAGCTTCTTTCTGTTCTTTCAAGAAGCTTGTCCATTGTTGATGAATTGACACCGGCTGCCTGCTCGTCTTTATTGGAGCATTTAGTCGAATATTGGCACGGTCCACTCAGCCAAGCAAGCGGCTTCACCGAAGGTGAGTTGTGCAAACTGGTTTCGCTGCTTGGAACAGAAAGAGAGAGGGAATGCAGCGAAGGCGAATTCCTGGACAGAGTATGCCTGCTGGATACGCCAATGGCAACCTTTGATCTTCCTGCTCCTCTTATTCGATTTTACCGGTTTGCTGGGAGAAGAATGCGTCAGATATTCCGGCGACACTCTCGGTTCGCATTAGAACCACTGGATGAGCATAATCGCCTTCCGATCTACACAGATCCAGACAATTACCGCGATTGGACTATCGAGTTGGGGACGGAGGACCCTGTAGTATGGACGCACGAGTGGTACGAAGGTGATTGGATAAAGGAAGACCTTTCATTGTCGCAGTTCTTGATCATGGCAGTGCTTAGAGAATCCATTCTTTCGGCGTTCTATTCTTGCGACCGTAGTTACGTTTGTGGACATGACGATGCTGGAATAAAAGCCGAAATGGATGACTTTATTGCGAGTCTCACGCCTATCCGGTTGCCTACTCCGGTTTTACAGTCGGCCAAGTTTTACTATTCAGGTGGACTGTTCGTAATGACGACCTTGTCGAGTGGTGGTCCGTTCGAAGAATTCTTCCTGTATTGTGGTGCAAAGACCGAGTCTGCATATTCACCGACTGTCAAGAAAATGCTCCGCTGAAGCAAGAAGCTGTACATGTTATGACGACATTCAATTTTGAAAGAAGCGCGACATTTAGCGCTGAAATTCACAGGCTATTTACCACTGGTTGGGTCAGACATGGGCACTGGTCCCGCCACTTGGTAATCGCCTCGTTACGGTCAATTGGGCGAGGAAGCTGATAAAATCGTGCCAGACGTGATCGGGAGTACCATTTTGATCGTATGAGGGATTTGACAAATGAAAGTGCCATCTTGTGTCACAGACTGTGAAATGGAGAATCCCGGTATCCAAAAATACATAAAGTTAGCTGCCCAAGGTGGTTTCAAACCAACAAAAGCGTCTTCACTGAAAGCGGCATTGCAATTGGCATATGTATATTATGCTTTCAAAAAATTCGAGGAAGTTTGCGAGATTGGCGACTACTTCGAGTCTTTCGTCACGAAGGATAGTCCTAACCTTTGGGCTTTTGAGAAAGTTTTGTGCCTGAAGGCTAGAGTTTCTCGTGAACGTGGTGATGTTGAAGAGGCAGAGCGATGCAAACAGCTCATTGTGTCGCTGGGTTTCAATCCATCACTTCTTGGGCTGCCTCATATAGAGAAAGCGAATTCGTGGGCTTTGCTCGACATGACGAAGCGAATGGAAGAAGAATGGCGAATTGAAATGCTATACAAGTTGGCATTTGTTATCGAACTCGGTGGCTCAGATACTCTAAGTACAGATCGAGCTGAACTTGAATTCCATGAGCATTTGGTCAATCTGCGAGCTATTTTAGAAATTCCGCAGGAACATCCACCTGAACGAACAGCGAAAAACACGGCCATCTATCCAATTAAGAGCCTGCTATTTTCCAATGATTATGTTCCAGGACACAGGCACGCCGCTCCTACGCCCAAAGCTGATATCACGCGGGTGGATCCAGACGACAACGGATGGATTAAGTGTCCGAATTGCGGCTTTCGATTCAATGCAAATGATCACCATGTTTTTGATGGCAAGAAACACAAAAGATGCGGCCAACGACTGGCTATTTCACAACGAACAACCTAGACATCGAAGTCAAAACGGGCTAGCATCACTTTCACTTGCCTGCAGCACCATCACTGCTCAACCGCAAGTCCTATTAAAGAATAAAACCGAAGTTGCAATTTGCGACTTGCTGCTATTCGTTCATTTTTTCGTTTCGTCGCACTTGAAGCACCTGAGCACCAGCACGAATTCAAATAGTGCTAGCAATACGGAGCAAGAAGTGGACCAAGCCTGTGTGCGAATTCATCCGACTGCAAGGCGCACTCTCTCGTGCGCTCTTCAAACATCGTGATACCAGCGGCGGGGTTCACGGTTCACGCCTTGATACATTCATTTCTGGGTTCAAAAACCCCACTAGAAAACTGAAAAATCCGAATTTATTCGATTCAGTCCGAACAGAATTTGGAGACTGCGATAACCTTCTCATCAATCGACTGGTAATCAGAAGAACCAGAGCCGACCCAGTCCGTATGGTCTGATTTTCTCAGGGTCGAAACCAGCGTCAGAAAATGCTTTAAGGAACTCTTTGTTTTCTGAACCTCCAAGTCTGTACGCCGTGTCGAGAAAGGCATCGCCAGGCTCAAAGTCTTTTGAGAGCTTCATTTGTTCTTGCAACAGGGTGAGTGCTTTGCAGACGTCATCCGGATCTCCGGTTCCGGAGAGTGCTCGCGCATAGACTTCTCGGGCTCGTGTCGAGAGACCTACCACCATTACTTTGTTATATTCTTCGCTATCCAGGATTGATTCTTTGAACTCTTCAAACTTTTCATCTTTTCTCAATTCGTCGCCCGAATGAATCATTTTTTCAAACAGTGCTCTGTCAGTTTTGCTCAGCGTCTTGGGAGGCGGATCGATCAAAATGGACTTAATCAGTCTACCTTTGGGATCGATCGTAACATGGTCTTCATTGAAGTTAAGCCCGGCGGCCAGGAAAAGACCATCCATCGTTTCAAACTGCTTCTTGTATATATCGAGGATATGGTTGTATTGTTCTTGCTCAATCGATTCAATGGCTGTCTTGACTCTGAGTTTCACTTCCAATTCCTGTTTGGTTTGACTAGTCTCTCTCAGGAGCGGCAGGGCAGCAGGTCCCATTCTGATGATGGTTTCCATCGCATGCTGGCGCACGGCGTATTCATTGTCTGCGAATTGCTTTATCAATTCTCTTGCTTTTTCTTCACTGTAAGGCTCAACTGTCGGAGATTCTATTCCCTGTTGTTTTGCATAAGCAGATTCTCCGACAGTTGAGCCTCCATCACCTCCTTGTTGAGGGGCATTCGATTCTGAAGTGACTCCTCGAACCAAAACTTCTTTTGCACCATTTGTAGTGCTTAAAGTTTGTTGGTTCTTGTCGTTGTTTTTCTCACTCATCGCGCCTTCGGTACCGCCAAGCCGATCAAGGATGATTATTCCAGATTCAGCCACCGCCCTAGCATCTAAATTCTCAATAGCCGGAGACGCTAGAAGTGCCTTACTCTGGTGAGGCAGCATAAGAGGCCGGGGCTCCGTTCGTTGTAATACTGGCATCTGTCTTAGTTCTGCCGGATCCGAATTAGGCGCACCGACATGTTGTTCCTTACCATTTCTAGAATCGAAAAACTCAACAGGACCGAAGATGGTCAGACCATCATTGAGCAGTGATGAAGCATCTATGCCTACTGCAGTGCCGCCATTCTGTTGTGCTGTCCTGCGTTCCGCAAAACTCGTTTCAAATTCATAACTCGACTGCGAAGAGAATGTGTCGTCGCTAAATAGTTGCCCACTACAGCAAATCTCAGGATTTCCGAATCTACCAACGGGTTGGAAATCTTTTGTCATCTTGCACTCCTGTTTTGTCGACTGAACCTGACGACTAGTCCTTGTTCTCAGAATAGTTTCGAGTTGTTGCCAAATCGTTGCCGACACCACTTGTTCTGCAGCGGACTTCAGGCGAGTCATCTGAATATATAAGGATTCGCCAGTCATTATCGAATTGACCGCTACTATTTCGCAACAACGTTCCGCTACTCTAGAGTTACAAAAAACGCAGGAACAGCGAGTCGGAGGTCCACTGCGAATGAGTAATGAAACAAAGATCGTCCAGATGAATTGCCAGGATGGATCCAGTATTCGTATGCATGTGGAAGTGTCAGATGCGGTGGAAATAGTCAGTCAGATCGATCTAATTGATAGGTCTGGGATTATCGAATCGCATAGCTTCCACTATCGAAGTCTCATATATACAAAGGACTTCGGAACTCCAAAGTTATAGACGGATTTTATACGGAAACTTCGTCTAGTACAAATCGCAACGCGCATATTGTACTAACACGACTTTGCATGGCGTTACTAAAAAGACAGCGCATGTCTTGCGCCGTCGTCTCTGCATGGAGTGAGTTTATGGTTAAAGAGAAACAAACAAATGCACAGGATGCAGCTGAACCGTCGTTCGAACCTTCGTTTGAGAGAGATGCTGTTGCACCACGAGTAAGTCTTGCTGACCTAATTTCATCTGGTGTTCAGACCTCGACTCTCAGAAGCTTCGACAAAAACAGTGATGCTAGCCAATTATTTGGTAACGTGGAATTGATCGATGCGTCGAAGCGTGCGCATGAAAACTTTGCACAACGACAAGCGATACAATCTTCGATTCAACTTGGTAAAGATGATTTGATTTCTCAAACGACTGACGCCAAAGGCCGCACACGATCATTTGAGTATAACGACAACCGTGAACTCGTCAAAGTCACCATGGAAAATAATGAGACATGGACTCGTGCGCGCAAGGACGGCGACGTATGGGTCTGGCGGAGCGACAAGGCCAGCCCGGATCGCCGTTTGCTGAATCAACAAGTTATGAATGATGGGACTCTCTTCGTCGAGACCAGCGCTCAGAACAGGGTTTATTTCCACCAGGACGGCAGCAAAGAAATTGTTGATTACAAGGAAATGCTGGCAGCGTCCCAAGCAATCAATGCGGCTACTATCGGTTTCGGCACGGATGAAGCGGCGATATTCGGGGGATTGGAGGGAAGGACGGCGGCTCAACTCGAGTGCATTCAGGACATTTATGAAAAGCAATTCGATGCCACTGTTTCTGGCGATATACACGATGAGATGAGCGGGTCCGATCTGATCAGAGCAACTTCGTTGCTGCACGGGCCTCCTGATCGTGTCTCAGAAATTCACTCCGCTCTTCAGGAACTGGGTCTTTCTCTGTGGACTGCAAAATCAGACAATACCCTTGAAGCTGTAATCCGAAATACCCTTAGAACAATGAGCCACGACGATCTGGAAAAGGCCGATGCGAAGCTTACTGAGGATTTGGACATCACGTTGCGTCAGTTGATTAGAAGCGATCTAAATATTTCGGAGCAAACGAAAGAAGTCGCTGAGATACTTTTGAAGGGATTCGACAAACTCACTGACGAAGATCATAGAGATTTAGTGAAGATAGCACTCGAATCTCGTGACAGTAGTCTTTTTCAGGAAGCGATGAGATTTGCACCTGAAGACATCCGAAACTACTACGGTCTCGGCGATGGAAAAGAGAAAGTACAGGAAGCCTTTGGCGCGAAATGGTACGAGAATGTAGCCTCTTTTGTACTTCTCGCCGGCGCGCCGATTGCAGGTATCGTGTTCGATTCACAAATCAGGCAGCGAGAACAACATGCAAAAGACTATGCCGAACAGGGAAAGCTTAAGCTGTCAACGCAAATCTACGAAAACTCAAGTTTATTGGGCGATAACGAAGCGGCGATTGAAAATCTTCTTGCTAATCTCAGCGACAGGGAAAGACAACAGTACCGCATCGAGAGATGGTTAGCGGAGGGCGCCGTGGATTCGCTGCCTGCAAGTGATAAAGCTGCATTCGAAAAATATTCAAAGTCAGATTTGGAAAAAGCCCATTCCTTTTATTCAGAAACGTCTAATGCTCTCAAGCATGTGGCGGGCCAGTGGTTTGACTACAGCGCTATGAAATCTGAGTTTATGAATTGGGAAGCGAATATCACCACTCCTGGTGGCGGGTTGATTGCAATGATCACTTCTCATAATAAATTGATTGATTCAGACATCGATGATGTTTTGTTGGACATTGAAAACATGAGCGAAGGTGAATGGTCTCGTCTGAAGTCAGAGCAAGGGTATAGGGAAAGGGTCAAATCAGCCTTGGGAACATTCCTGAGCAATTCCGAATTATCGAGAGCCAGTACCATTCTTGATGAGAAACTGCGCTGCAATTCGTATGCCGACAGCAAGCAAGAACGGCGTGGCATTCTTGACATGGTTGTCGACAACGTCGGATACACCGTTGATGAAACAGAAATTTATGACGCGCTGCAAAACGTAACACATGAAGATGTGGTTGCTCTGCAAAAGAATGGTGGTGCAAACGAACTGGCAGACTTCTTGAGAATCGTCTTTGCACTTGATCTTTCTTCGGATGAACAACATGCAGCGGAAGGGTTGTTAAATGGAATTATCGAGAATGGAGAGAGCAAGAAAACAATCATAGATACACTCAACATCCATGCCGCTGACAAAAATACTGATGAGCGGCAAGTAGTGAAGGATATCGAAAAAGCGTTCCGTGACGATCCTCAGTTGCGAAATAAGATTCTGAACTTCGATTCGAAATTTTCTAAAGAGTTTGTTGCGGCGGCTAAACACGCCGTTGGACCGATAGACTATAACACCTATGTCAAACCGCTGATAGCAAATGGCGACCTTAAGTTCGATGTTCGCATGAGCCTTAACTCCTGCGTATTTAATGATGACGAGAACAATGCCTTTGAAGATGCTGCCACTTTTGGAAAGTCTCTTGATAATCTCGGCATGGAACGACGATTGAAAATGGCCGACAACAAAACATTTCAGGAAACCAACTTCTCCTATTTGAACGAAGAGGAGAGAAAGATCGCAATCAACGCGTTCGTACAAGCGGAGATGAGACCTGAAGACAAAATTCGTGCAGCAGTGCTCGGCGCTGGAACTGATGAAGACGCAGTTAAGTCCGTGTTGAATGAAGTTCGCAGATCGGAAAAATACAATGGGCTTTCACAAAGCGATTTCGATTTGCGAATCAAAGCTGATCTTGCCAGAATGAAAACCGAGTACGCCCGCAAGTACGGTGAAGACTTACCGACTCGTTTGGTGGATGAACTCAGTCAGCGTGATTTCCAACAAGTCCAACGGAACCTGAACGTCCGGTCCGGCGAAGGTGAATTTCTTCTGGCCCAGAGGCGAGCGAGTGAAACCAGAGACGGATTCGGCAGTAGGCTCAACGATGCAATCTGGGACGGGACGGGCTTCCAGGTGGACGAGGATATGAGGGATCTGGTTGAGGCGATGCAACTGCAACCAAATCAAGTCGCTCAGTTCGCACAACAACTTCACACCGCTGTTAGTTTACATGCGACCTCCAAAGAGGCCATGGCTAATGCTATAGTCGACGCTACAATGGCTGCGGCTGCCGTAGGTGCCTCATTTTTTACTGGTGGAGTGAGCTTGTCACTTCTGTCTGCTACCGCGTTCGCGGGCGCCGTCTTCAAGGTAGGAACCAAATCTCTCGTCATGGGTGCCGACTATGATTTTGCATCAATGGGAGTATCTGATGCTGCAGGTGGTGCCTTCGAAGCCGCAACGATTTTTCTTGGGACAAATCTTCTGAAAGTCGGTGGCGGTGCTGGTGTTAAAGCCGCCAGAGATGCACTGGCTATGGGTGGAGACGATCTTTTGCGCGAGGGTTCCGAAGCCATTCTCAAAGCGTTTGAGAACGACGTCGAGAAGCTTATAGTCAATTCGCTAAGACAACGAGCTCAAGGAATTACAAAACAAGCAATAGCTGAGATTGCTGCCAGGTATGCAGGACCTCAGCAAGCAGAGGCCCTCGCAGGCATCTTAACTGACAGCATCGGCAGGAGCGTCAAGGAGGTTGGTTCGCAGTGGCTCAAAACGACGGCCATCAAGGCAGCTAACAGTGCCATTGATGGTGCCATCGGCGGCGGTGGCGCAGGCACTCTCGCTGCTATTGGAAGCGCAGATAGCTTAGAGGAAGTTGCAGAACGTGGTCTAGTCTCCGCCGGTATCGGAAGTGTCAGCGCAGGAGCGGCTTCTATAGGTTTCTCACTTGCCGGCAAAGCGCTCAGCAAGTCAGGAGAGGAGGTAGACAATTTGAAAAACTCGATCGCAGAAAACCAGGCTCTTTTTAAAGAGGCTCTCTCACTCTCTGAGCTTATGGAAGCAAGAAAGTCTCTCTACAACGTTCAATTCGAACGAGTCATCGAGCCAGAAGGTCGCTACATTGCCACCCTGGACAACCCCAGTGTTATGGTGAAACAAGGCGACTTCATTGCGACTCGTCTGAATCCGGACGGCACCCCTAACCTGGAACGAGGACAAGTCAACCAGTGGTCGATGCGAGCGGAGAAGATCGCAAAGACCTACAAAACAACAGTCGATGCACTTAACCAGAGCACCGGCAAGATAGTGGCACCTACTCGCATCGATGGACCAACTGTTCACATGATCAGAGCAAAGACCGGCGGCAAGATTCAGACAAAGTGGGGCGCTATGACGTACGAAGCCGGCGACTGGCTGGCAAATTACGATTACGACAAGCTCGCCTGCAAGCCCGGCAACGACTATGACGTAATCACAGACGTCTCTCGGAAGGCTACTTACGAACCGGCAGGCCATTATGCTGAAGCGGTGTTTGACAAACTAGCAGAGATGAATAAAACAGCCCCAGCCGGCGACATCGGAAAACCTATCGGCGCCAGTGATATGGTTATGCTTGACACCGATTATGATACCACCGCTGTAAACGAGAATCTGGGAGTTGGCTTCACAAAAGATCAAGGTGCGCTAGAAAAGGTAAGTTCTCCAGAACTAAACTTCAGATCCAGAGCGATAGACGCCACGAACCCAAACCCAAAAGGCTTCGATGGTAATCCTGAGTCAAAGTTTCAGCGAGAAGCGACCAAACCCGCACCAAATCTGACAGATTCAGAAGGTCTACATCTCGATAGAGAAATCGCCTTAAGTCAAGTCACTGGCAGGCTGGATCCAGTTGATCTAACAAGACAAAATCTTGACTGGTCGTTATCGATACAGAGAAGTTTCTCACCGGAAGATGCATTGAAAGTAGCAGATACAATCAAATTGTTCGAGCAGCAAGGAAAAGTAGACTTTGAGACAGTGAACGAATGGATGGCGAAATATTTGGACCACTGGGATGCAGTAAAGTCCATTGGCACAACCAAAGGCACCGACCAGCCGATTAGAGAGACCTTGATTTCTTTGGCAAGAAGCTATTCACCTAAGGTTTATCCAGAAGATCCTGCGGTTCGCAAATTCTATTCGAATTGGATGACTTTGGTCATCATTAATGGGGCCAGTTGACCTTGGTCTGTCCCCCAAACCGTAGACAAAAAGTTTTATACGATGCGTCAGTAAGCGACCATTATTTATTTTCCACCTCCTCAGGTGTTTTATAACCTAATTTGCTGTGATGTCATTTTCTGTTGTAGAAAATCTCAATGTAATCAAAGATGGTCTACCGAACTTGAGAGGCCGAAAGAGTTTTGTGAGATCGATTTCCGTCTTCAGTATTCCGAAGAATGATTCGGCAACTGCGTTATCGAAGCAGTCACCTTTTTTGCCCATGCTTTGTCGGAGTTTGTTATTCCTATTTCTAGAAGATCAATAGCACCAGATACGACACCGGCACAGCATTTCGAAAAATGAGTCAAAGATAAAAGGCAGACAAGGGGTTTCCAAGTTCGCGTACAAAAAAAATGACTTAGACCATCTCACTTATCATAGACACAGAGGGAAGTCCGTCATTCCTTCCGTGTCGCGTTAAAACCTCTACCTTCTTTGGCATTCTCCTCCCTGGACCCGAATCCTTCCATCGCTTTGCCATCGGGAGCGACTTTCATTGTGTCAAACCAGCCATTCGACCACTTTATGCGAAGAGTATTACCTGACAAGTTCCATGTTCCGGTAGGATTCTCGTAAGTATTCCGACAAGTGCCGTTGGCATGGAAGATCGAATCACCCCAACTTCCCCACTGCCAGGTTCCAACCACGTATCCTCTATAGCTAGGTCCTGAAACGCGTTTTGTCGCTGCTTTTTCGACTACGAATCCACAGGCTACTCCCATTGGATTTTTGAAAGAACCTTGCGACTGTTCTTTCTCAAGTTTAATCGACACGGGCTCAGTATCAGATTTTGGTGACATATCCCCGACGTATGAAAACACGAATGGTTTTCCTTCCGTCAATTCAAACGGACCAAATTTGTGCCATGACCAACTTTTGTAACCACCATTTCCCTTGGGTGCCGCCCAGAGAAAACACTCTCCGGCCGGCAGCGCGATTGCTTTTGAGACCTGCTCGGGTTCAACCACTACGAGATTGCCCGGCAATTGAGCATTCTCTGTCTTGTCAAACGGAGGAATGTCCGAAGCCACCACCCCCTGCGCCAGCAACACGACACACAATAGAAGACCTCCGGAAACACGACCGCCGAATTGAATCACACTAATCAAATCCTTCATATGCATACCAATGAACTTTACTAACGCGCTAACTTGAGTTTCGACTTTTCTTCAATTTTGTTGTCTATTGTTCCATTTATTGTAGAGTAATTGCCCGTGGT
>CAZISK010000005.1:0-26939 GCA_964541355.1 uncultured Candidatus Obscuribacterales bacterium | reverse complement strand
ACGCAGAAAATCTCACACAGGGACTTGTTAGATTTTCACGCAGAAAATCTCACACAAGGGTTTGTGAGATTTTCACGCAGAAAATCTCACACAGGGACTTGTTAGATTTTCACGCAGAAAATCTCACACAAGGGTTTGTTAGATTTTCACGCAGAAAATCTCACACAGGGACTTGTTAGATTTTCACGCAGAAACTCTCACACGGGGGTTTGTGAGATTTTCACGCAGAAAATCTCACACGGCTGAACCGCCTTTGAAAAGTCAGAAGGCACTTGTGAACCACGCCTCCGATTCTACTGTTCTACGCACACCCAGCAATAGCAACAGAAATCAGAGCCTGACAACTGGAAACACGCTTGCTGACCGGCATGGTAGAATTAGCGTCCTTGGGGGCGGTTAGCTCAATGGTGGAGCACTTCGTTTACACCGAAGGGGTTGGGAGTTCGAGTCTCTCACCGCCCAAGGCTTATGTAGAGCGGGATTCAAAAGATCCCGCTCTTGTTTTTGGGGTAGCCGATTTTGGCGATCTTCTATACATCTTCTATTCCGGCGAGATAATAACCTACGATTTCCGATGTGTAACCTTACTGTCGGCTGTCTCATGCTATAGGCACCGTATGTGGTGCTCCTTCTGAAAAAGCAGGCACTCTTTGCAACCGCTGTTAAGACCTGTTCACCTAAGTTGAAACTTAGGATTTAGCGAGAGAATCGGAATTTTGGTCACAGGCACTTCAGCATTCGGGGGGAATCGTTGGAACCACCCAGACTCTGAGCTTATGAGTGCCTTCTTGTATACTGACCTTCCCCTCCTCATCGAGACGCACTTGGTTGCTGCATATCTGTCCCAACGAAATTCACGTTAGCCATGTACATTTCCCGCATCGTTATTCGCAACTTCAGAAATTTTGAACTGCTTGACGCTAGGCTCTGCGCTGGTGTTACCTGCGTTGTGGGTGACAATAACACAGGGAAATCGAATCTCCTTCATGCAATCCGGTTAGCATGCGATATTAATTTGCCAAACTATTACAGAGAACTGACCGAACAAGACTTCCATTGCGGCATCGACATCTCAACACCTCAGCATGCTCTGGTGTCCGTCGAGTTCACTGACTTCGCTGAGAACGAATACGAAGACGCGCTGGCCGCAAATTGGCTCGTGGAAGACGATACGGTTGCTCGCCTTACGTACCGGTTTCGACCTAAGGCATCCATCCGTCAAGAAATTGAGCAGGGTTATCATTCCGGCGAAGAGTTATCGGTAGAGGATTATGAATGGGAATGGATAGGTGGCGGTGGAACAGATCCCGCAGCAGCAGATTGGGATCAAGACGTCGGTTCAAATTTCAAATGGTCTGATCTACAGTCCTACCAAGTGGTATTTCTTCATGCCCTGCGTGATGTGGTCGCTGAACTCAAGCAATCCAGATCGTCACCACTCGCAAGGCTACTCCGGGTCCTTGAACCAACAGAAGCCGAAAAATCAGAACTCGTCAAAATCCTCAAAGATGCCAACAGCGAAATCGCGAAGCACGATCTGTTGAAGCGGCTTGCCACCATTGTAGAGCAGGCATATAACAAGGCTGCAGGCGAAGCACACGCTTTGGAAATAGAAGTTGGTCTCGCGGCACCAAGCTTCGCTTCTATTGAACGAGCCTTGACACTTCTTCTCAGCACTGAATTCGTGGAGCACTTCGATCCAATCCGCAATGGATTAGGACTCAACAATGTTCTCTTCCTTGCAATGGTGCTTGAGTATTTCGACCGGCGACACCAAAAGAGAAAGTCGGCTGGTCAATTGCTTCTTATAGAAGAACCAGAAGCACATCTCCACCCTCAATTGCAGCGCGTGCTGTACGACGCCTTGGCGGAGCGTAACGTACAGACAATAATAACTACCCACAGCTCACATCTAACTTCGCACGCAAAACTCGGCACATTCTTGATCCTTGTAAATACTGGAGAACCCGCAATTTCCTGTTGCACTATTGCGGAGCGCGCCGGTTTAAGCGCTGGTGATATTGCCGATCTCGAGCGTTTTCTCGACGCTACACGATCTACTTTGCTATTTGCCCGCAAAGTAATTCTTGTAGAAGGCCCAGCAGAACTGTACTTGCTACCAATCTTTGCAAAACGAATTCTTGGTCTCGATCTTGATCGTCTCGGGATTGCGGTCGTTGCAATTCACGGCACGCATTTCGAAGCCTACTCAAAACTCCTTGGACCAAGCGGTCTGCAAATGCCTTGTGCCATAGTTACCGATGGCGATCCCGATGAATTATTCGGCAAACGTTCGGTTGATCATCTCGAGAATTCTTTTGTAAAGGTGTTTCAATGCGAAACAACATTTGAACGCGAGCTCACTATCAGTGGGATGCTAGATGCGCTTTCGCAGGCGGTTGCTGAATGCAAGTCCCCACAAATCGCAAAAAAGCTTGCAGAGGCCGAAGAAAAGCCTCCAAGCGATCTAAGTGAATTGAGCCAATCAGTTCTCAATGTGGCTGATCGAGTTGGAAAAGCACGATTTGCTCAAATCCTCTGCAGATACGCTTCAGTAATGCGAGATGCACCAGACTACATTAAGGAAGCGCTCGCATGGATAACGGATTAAAATGAAACTCACAGACGAGCAGCGTGCAGCCATAGCATACAACGGGAATGCCTTTATTGAAGCCTGCCCCGGAAGCGGTAAAACCACAACACTCGTTAGAAAACTACTCAAGATTGGCGACGCTCTGAAAGACAGTTCGAAGCGCATCGCTTGTATAACCTATACAAATGCGGCCGTATTCGAAATCGAAGATAGACTGCGAAAATTCGGCGCACATTGGTTGGGCGACTTATGCCAGATAAGCACCATTCATACCTTCTGTTTGAATGAACTTCTCCGTAACTATTGTTGGAGAATTGCTGATTACAAAAATGGATTCACCGTGTTGGCTCCAGACACTGATGAATACCAGGAAATCGTTAGAAGCGTGATTCGGGATTACGAGCTATCCTCCGATGCTTCGGACAAATTCGAAGGACTCAATTTTGAGCCAGATGGAACTCCGATAGTGCCCCCGGAAGTGGGATTGCCTGCTGCAAAAGCTTTTTGGAAGCGGTTATCAGATCAACGCTACATTGATTTTCCAAACATGGTTTATCAAGCATACAGACTTCTAGTAGAACACCCCGGTATTTGCCGAGCTCTTTCTTCCAAGTTTGCCTGGTTTCTCATCGACGAGTTTCAAGACACCTCAGCAATTCAAGTTGAAATCTTGCGTGAGATTGCAAAGCACGCTCGGAGTCGCTTCTTTTTGGTCGGCGATCCACATCAGTCAATTTTCGGCTTTGCCGGAGGTAGACCAGATCTAATGAGTCAATTCGCCTCTGAGATTGGTGCTAAGCACTTTCCGCTTTCATGGAACTTCCGTAGCAGCATTCACATTGTTGCGAATGCGGAGAAATTGATTCCCAGGCGTCCACCAATGAATGCAGCAGGCATGTGGCGTGACTTTCCGCATGCACCTAAATTATTAGAAGTCGCCAGAATTGATGACGGACTTGTGGACCATTTTCTGTCCGCGGTACAAGCACTGGACATTCCCTATTCAGAGTGCGCAATTCTGTCCCCTAGTTGGTATTCGTTACTGCCCGTAGCAAGAAGAATGAGGGCTCTCAGCATCCCTATAATCGGGCCAGGAGCGAGACCATATAAAGGTAATCATCAGTTCTCACGGCTTGCCGAGCAAGTTTGCGCGTATCTTACAGAGCCCCACGTTCACAGGCTACGCCGCGTTCAGCGCGAGATGTTCTTGTTGTTATCCGAACTGAATGGTGACGTTGATTACCGTTCACTGCAGTTCGAAGGTACGGTCAGTGCAATGCGATTAATTCGTGAAGGCAAGCGAATATGCATTGGGAATGAAGGGGCAATTGACTGGTTGCAGGAGGCGGGAACTGAGTTTGAAAAAATCCTCGTAGCAGATGGGTGGTTGAAACCAGAGGCATTGGAACTGCTGCCCAATTCTTCTCTTCAGATGCAACGAGAGATACAACGCAATATTGATGATGTGGCAAATCTGAGCGTCCAAGACCTTGGCTTATTCGGTGTACCAGACAAGAGTCTCAAACTTCTCACTATGCACAAAGCAAAAGGGCACGAATTTGATGCAGTCGCGCTTATAGATGTGCACGACAGTGCAATACCCCACAAGCGGTCAAGAACTGCTGCGGGAATTGCAGAAGCTCAACGCTTGCTTTACGTCGCAATGACTCGTCCAAGAAAACTTCTCGTGTCGTTCACACGCCAAGGTTATCGTCGGTCGCGCTTCCTGGACGACCTTTGATTGTTCGCCAACATTTGGCGCTACCATTTCCCGCGGCAAAACGGCGAGTCAGGGATCATAAGCCGGTTTGAGACGATAAATCGTAGTACTGACAACCAGCATTCTCCAGTTTCCGGATGGTAGGATTCTAAAGATCAAATGACATACGCTTCGCGGTGCAAAGATGGCAAAGAAAAATCTGGCTGAACACTCAATCGAGTCTATCGAAAAACAAATTCTTGAGAATCGAAGGTATATAGACTACGACACGCTGGAATATCCAGTAGAGGTCATCGTGTCGAAATACAACGAAGAAGAGCCGTGGGACGGCGAATGGTTCATCCCGGATTACCAGCGAGAATTCATATGGACGGACGAATTTCAGTCTGTATTCGTCGAATCTGTACTCATGAACATTCCCATCCCGTACATGTTTTTGGCCGAAATGCGTGATGGGCGAATGGAAGTAGTTGATGGCTCGCAAAGAATCAGAACTCTCAATAGATTTGCCGCGAATGAACTTACCTTGCAGGGACTCAAGAAACTGACGTTGCTGAATGGAAAACGACTGCTTGATTTACCAGAAGCCGAACAACGAAAGTTTCGCAATCGCTCTCTCAAGGTAATCAAGCTTTCGGAAAAGGCGGACGACGAAATCCGAAGAGATCTCTTCTATAGGATCAACAGATCAGCTCGTGTCAGAGATCCTGAGATTCGGCGCGGGTCTTTTATCGGACCTTTTTACAAATTCGTCCAGCTATGTGCAAAGGACAAGTTATTTCTAGAGCTCTGTCCATTTTCTGTTAAACAGGCAGACAGGCATGAGCCAGAGGAATATGTGCTTCGGTACCTATGTTACAAGGACCATTATCAAGACTTCACCCACGACGTTCGAGCATTTCTTGATTTGTTCGTAATAAGACGGAACGAAGACTATACCGACCAGGAGCAGAAGCACGATCTAGCAGAGTTCAAGGCCATGTTGAAATTCGTGCAAGAATTCTTCCCCTATGGATTTGCCCGCAAGAAAGAGGCAAAAACAAGTGCAAGAGTTCGTTTCGAAGCGCTGGCGATCGGAACGACATTAGCGTTGAGAAAAAAGTCGCTGCTGAAGCCCAAGCCCGTCACTCTTTGGCTTGAGTCGCCAGAGTTCAAAGAGAAGATTAGCACTGACGGGAGCAACTCTGGGCCCAGACTGCGAGGAAGAATTGAATTTGTACGCGACCATCTCCTGAAATAATATGCAGTCCAGAATTCTATTTCAACAAAGAAAAGCAGAAATTCAATCCTACCTAAACTATCTCAGGGAATTGGAATCCAAGGTAAAGGACAGGAGGAGAACGCGACTTGCCTACAATTTTAGAATCGCCAAGGCGAGCACATTTGTAATGCTGTATAACTTGGTGGAATCCACAACCAAGGCATGTTTTGAGGATCTTGACCAGGCAATGAAAACTGCAGGAGTAAGACCTGCGGATGTAACTCAATCGATTAGAACTGAATGGATAAGAGACTTTTACAAGTCAAACAAGTTTGAGGAGCGTGCCGAGCAAGTTCAAAGAGATTTGATACTGAATCTGGTGAACGATGTTATTGCCACTACTCCTCTTGCCGAATTTGATCCAAGGCGTTTAGTTTCAGCCAATGTTGACGAGAGCGAAATAGTAACGTTGACGAAAAGGATCGGCTTAACGATTCGGGTTGGTCGAGATGGCATAGTTCTTAAGACCATACGAAAACGACGAAATGATCTCGCTCACGGCAACGAGACTTTCGCTAACCTCGGCAGCAATTACACTCCAACAGACCTAACAGATTATTGCAACAAGTGCTTTCGGTTTCTCAATCGAATGATTCTTGCGTTCGAGGATTACATCACTAATTCGAGATACAAATAAAAGACAGGGACTGAGTTTTAAGTTGACAGCCATACGTTTGTATGGTAGCCTGTTTACGCACGGTTTCCTCCAATGCGGCGTTCGAAAATAACACCTTTTATCCGGCTATACACCCGGCCATCTCATCGACATGCGACAGACATCTGATTCTCCATAATATTTAGATCACTTCAGTACTGACGCCATCTATCGCCGACCCGCGGACCATGCCGAGTTTGACATATCGATGTATGCCTCAGTATCGTAACAATGAACTTTCTCATGAGTTCTGACGGTCTTAGAGGCAGAAGGAGAAATCATGTCCCGATTGAACCAGCCCCTAACTGTCGCCAGTCTCTTTTCCGGCATCGGCGGCATCGAATTTGGATTGCATCAGTCTGGTCACAAAACAGTATTGTTTTGTGAGATTGAGGCGGCAGCGCAAGCGGTGCTCAGGTCGCAATTTCAAGACGTTCAACTAGAGTCGGATGTAACCAAGATCAAAACACTTCCCGAATGCGATTTGGTAGCAGCAGGATTCCCGTGCCAGGATTTGAGTCAGGCAGGTCAAAAAGCTGGCATTGATGGAAAGAACTCAGGACTTGTCGAGAACCTGTTTCGTCTGCTGAACAAACCGAAAAGCAAAAGGCCTTCGTGGATTTTGATCGAGAATGTGCCCAACATGCTCAGACTGGATGGTGGCAGCGCCATGCGATATCTAGTAGATTCTCTTGAGGCGCTCGGATATCACTGGGCATATCGAATCGTTGACGCAAGATCGTTTGGATTGCCTCAAAGGAGACCAAGAGTAATTCTCCTGGCTTCAAGAACGGCAGATCCCAGATCGGTGTTATTTGCCGACGACGAAGGTGCTCCAGCACGCGAAGAGCGACCAACAATAATAGATGAGAGGTTCCATTACGGCTTCTACTGGACGGAGGGAATTCGAGGAGTCGGGTGGGCCAGAGAGGCTGTACCACCAATAAAAGGCGGTTCTACCGTAGGCATTCCGTCACCGCCCGCGGTGTGGATTCCTCGGCAGGACTATTTTGGGACGCCGGATATTCGAGATGCGGAGAGACTACAGGGCTTCCCAGCAGATTGGACATTGCCGGCGCTGGAAGCAGGATTCAAAAAGGGCGTTCGATGGAAACTCGTTGGAAATGCCGTATGCACGGAAGTTGCGCGCTGGGTAGGTGAACGCTTGCTCTCTCCGGGGGAATTTGATGAGCCGCTAATACCCGTTCCAATTGGACGGGCTTGGCCAAGTGCCGCGTGGGGTTCAAATGGAAGTGCTTTTGTTGCAAACATATCCACTTCTCCGATTCGATACAAGAATCCAGCTTTATCGAGATTTCTGAAGTATCCTCTACAGTGCCTGTCAATCAAAGCTACTGCCGGATTTCTAAACCGTACAGCCGATGATAACTGCAGCGTGGTGTACGCCGAGCGATTTTTATCGTCCCTTCGGCAACACTTGCAGACAACTCAGGAAATGGTGGGATAAACGAATCGATAGCTAGAAAAGCTAGAAATTGAAATCCGTGCAAATAAAAGAGAATCCAGTATGCCCTCAGAATCATCAATAGAGCCAAGAATAAATGAGCTCTATTCGGAGTGTGAGCAAAAGTCTCACATGGACAAAGAAAGATGGAAGGGATTGCAAAAATTCTTTGAACAAAAATTGCAGCTATCGCCGGACCAAGTATATGTAAGAGTCGCAAATTACAAAAAGCCAGACAACATCATTACTCGGCTAAACGAGTGTACTACAGGAGCAACCGTCGGGTTCATCATATACAGCGTTGAAGATGGACTAACATCTAATGAGCAAGAAGAGAAGCTCGAGATCGCTGGACGCAAATGCCTAAGAGCGATTACAGCGGGATACGACACCGTGTCTTTACTCAGTAAGAATGAGAGCGATTCGGTTATTTCTAATTTTCGAATCTACTCTCGAGAAGGAAGTAAAATCGCCACCAGGCTCTCAACCCTTTTGCCGCAAGCAAAAACTTTTCAAACCAAATTGCCTCACTCCAGTCCATCTGTCTGGATTGAAATGACATCGGGAGAACGCTCAAACGCTGATAACGAGTGGGCCTTTGGCCAATCACTTTGGAGTCCTTCCAGAGCACAGGATGGTAACGATCGCTATGCCTTGATGCGCGAACCGAAGTCTGGTGATCTGGTTCTACACTTGGCGGACGGACAGTTTGTTGGCTTATCAAAAGTCAGGGAATCCTACATAGAGAGCGCGTCTGGTCCACCCGAACCAGGGCGTTGGGAAAATGCAGAGTCATACTATCGAATTCCTTTATTTGGCTTCGAACGTTTTGAGAATTCGATCCCCTGGCAATCTCTCACTGAGACCATTAAGAACGACATCAAAGCGAATGAACCCCAGGCGTACCCGTTCTCCATTGACAAGAATGGCAAACTCGTAGCTGTTCAAGGGCTATACTTGAGGAGATGTACTCCAACTCTTTTTGATGCCATTACAAAAAGCGCCGGGCGAAAGGTATCATCTGCTCCTGCAGAAGAACCAACTAGACAGCCAGTATACAGTGTCGACGAGGTGGCTAAAGCTACTTTATATTCGCCGGATGAAATTGATCAATGGATAAAGGCGATCAACCGAAAAGGGCAAGCGATAATTTATGGTCCTCCAGGCACCGGAAAAACATTCGTAGCCAAACAACTTGCTAGACATCTCGTTGGCGGCGGTACCGGAATCATCGATTTCGTACAACTTCACCCGTCATACTCCTATGAAGATTTCATCGAAGGGATCAGACCACAGACCATTGAGGACGCCAAGCTAACCTTCCCGCTCGTCGATGGAAGGCTTACTCGGTTTTGTAATCGAGCTCGTGGTGCTGGGCTGTCGGTCTTGATCATCGACGAAATAAACAGAGCGGACCTCGCGAAAATTCTTGGCGAATGCGTCTACGCTTTGGAGTATCGCGAGGAGGACGTAACGCTGTCCAGTGGCAAGACGTTCAAAGTGCCCGTGAACGTACGATTGATTGGCACGATGAACACAGCAGATCGTTCGATCGCCCTCGTGGATCACGCGATTCGAAGGCGATTTGGCTTCATAGAACTATATCCTCGTTATGACCTCCTTTCGCGATTTCAGGAAGGAAAATTCGATTGCACGGGTTTGGTCAAGGTTTTGAAGAACATCAACGAGGATATTGGAGAACGGGATTTTTGGCTGGGCACCTCTTATTTTATGGTCGACGATCTGCGTGACGTAATCGAAGATATTTGGAAAGTAGAAATAGAGCCTTACTTACAAGAATACTTCTTTGATAGTGCTGACACTGTCGAGAAGTATCGCTGGAAGAACAAGAAGAACGACATCATTGGAAAAGCGGAAAACAATCGATCTAGTTGAGCGAGAACGCAGGCTTTTGCATAAGTCTGAGATTCCGTTATCCACCGGCGAACAATTGCATCGACGATACGGAAAGCAGCTTGAAATCGGTTTCCCTGATATCAGAACTGGCTATCAATGGGCGATTCAGCCTAACGGTTGGATTGGGAACGTATCTATTGGTTCGGATCTCAAACTCGTAATAACTCCTAAAACACCAGTGAGCAACGTTTTCAGAATGATCGAGTATGCCTACGGGTTTCGGTCATTTCAATTCGAATTTGACAATCTGACTACTTGCGCTTCTCTGGAAGAATTCTTCGAGGAGTTTGCTCGAATTCTCTCCAGACTGGTAATAGAGCGCAGCAAGAAAGGTTTGATCAAGAAGTATCTGGAGAAATCAGAGCCGCTGAACGTCATCAAAGGAAGACTCAATTCACGGCACATATTCAAGACCGCCTGGGAAACCAAATTGGTGTGTGATTACCATGACCAGTCTGTCGACAACGAAGACAATCAGATCGCCGCTTGGGCTCTATATCTCATAAAGAAGACCAAGCCTCGCAATGCACAAGTCGAAGCAATGGTGACAAGCGCGTACAGAGCCCTCGCTGGAGCTGTGACTTTAAAACCGATACAAGTCCACACGCTTGAAGAAAGACATTACCATCGACTTAACGAAGACTATCGATTCATTCACGCACTGAGCCGTTTCTTTATACAAGGACTTGGTCCAGCCTACGGAGAAGGAGACCTGGAGACCTTTTCGTTTCTAATAAACATGGACAAACTTTTTGAGCAATTCGCCGCGCAATGGTTCCATCACAATGTTCCATCAGCCTGGGCTTTCAAAGCTCAAGAACAGCATTGGTTGGGGACAACAATGGAAACACATTTCGATATTGATCTTGTGTGGAGAAACGCTGAGAGCGGAAACGTGATATGCGTCGGGGACACCAAAAACAAACTGGATATGTCACCAGGGTCATCAGACGTTCAACAGGTTACAGCGTATGCTGCTGCAATGAAGTGCAACCATGCTTTCCTGATTTACCCATTTGAGATGCGCACGGTGTCATTCCCTGTAGGAGAACACGTCACTGTTCACTGCGTAGGATTTTCCTTGGATGGCGATCTGAACAAATCAGGGTCCGACTTGCTGGCGACAATGGCTAAACTAATAGGAGTAGGCGAATCATGCTAAACGTTCCTTCACGAGACGTTCTATGCGATCTGCAGAGGTAGATAGATTTTTCTCTACTTCGTGTTGCCAAAATCTGATTACCAGCCATCCGGATTGGCGTAATTTACGGAAGTTCCGTCGATCGCGCTTGATATTGTCTTCGATCTTCTTGCACCAAAAGGGCGTCAGTTTATGCTTCCATTTGCTAAATTGGTAGCCATGCCAGAAATGTCCATCGACGAAAATCGCAATCTTTGTTTTGGTGAACACAATGTCGGGACTCCCCGGCAATGACTTGAGATTTTTCCTAAAACGCAGTCCCCTGGCATGAAGCTCCGATCTGAGTGCCAATTCAATGTCCGTGTCACGCTGTTTGACGAGAGACATCCGATGACTGCGTTGTTCTGGTGTGAGAATATCAGGCATGGTGATGTTCCGACTGTAGCTCATCTCGATCCTAGCGTTCCAGATACTTCGTTTTCAAGAGCGGACTGTTAATAATTTCTCCGGACGGGCATGGACGGTCAATCCCTGGCATAAATACGTCCTTGTTCTAGATAGTCTGCTCCTTGAATCCTGTCACGTTGTCTTGGATTACTTCTGCTTACATCGGCCGCCGAGGTGCTTGTTCTGCTGGCTACCTCCGCTCGTGGTTTTGACGGTGCTCACTTTGACACGACTTTTCCAGGTCACAAGGTAACCCCTTGGTGGGGCGCTTCGCGACCTTGCCCCCTGGAAAAGCGCTTCGCGGCTGGCGCTCGTGTCCTGACTGCTGCACCTAAAACACGCACGGAGGTGCAAAATATCATGAACAATAATCTCACTATCATCGGGCATGTCGGCAAAGATCCAGTCGCTAAGACGTTTCCAGACACTGGCAATAGGGTGGTTAAATTCTCTGTCGCTGTGAAAGAGTATTCATCCAATTCCGATGAGCAGAAGACTCTGTGGTTAGAGGTAGACGCTTGGAACGGGTTGGGAGATCGAGTACTCCAGCACATTACGAAGGGCCGCGAAGTGGTTCTCAATGGACGAATAGCCCTTGTCACCTACAAGAAGGAAGTCGACGGCGTTGCTGTTGAAGTGACGAAACCGGTCGTAAAGCTCAGTTCTTTTCATCTGTGTGGCCGAAAGCCGACCACTCAAGATAACTCTGAGTCTATTGAGCCCGCATCACAAAGAAGACTTTCCACAGTGAAAGGCTAACTCACATAGGGCAGAGGCACTGTTGTCTCTGCCCTTTTCCTTTTTTGCCTGTATTTCCAAGCATTCTATACGACACTGTCGGTAGTGGCATCTAAAAAAGGTGCCCCGCTGATTTGATTGTCTCCACCCACGACAACCAGGATGTACAACCGGGCTGCTTGCTTCCTCCCCTGCCCGGCTCAAAGCCTAGCGTCGAGCGCCCAGCATCAATGGGTCCGTCACTCCTTAAACGGCCTCCTCCCCAGCAAGCTGGGTCCCCTCCATTTACCGCTCGGACCTCATTGACGCCGGGGCCCCGCGTTCGACGCAATTTAGGCAGTCCGGCATGGGGTGCGCGCGCATCCCTGACACATTGGAGGAAGAACAGATGAATAGTCGGACTTTGAAAAAACATCTTCGCTATATGGTTCCGCAAATCCGCTTAGCACTGATAAAGGAGCCAGGCGGAAAGCCACAATCCATCGGCTGCCCGGATGACATCGAAAAATTCGTCGAGCCTCTTAAACTGTACGACACCGAACATTTCGTCTCGCTGCATTTGGACGCAAAGAACAACGTGGTTGGGTTCCATGTGGTTTCTCAAGGGACGACCTCCGCCAGTTTGGTTCACATGCGCGAAGTGTTCAAGGCCGCTTTTCTCTCAAACTCGCATTCTCTGATCGTTGCGCACAATCATCCGGCAGGTTCTCTGACTCCGAGCCCCGAAGATCTTGAGGTGACAGAAACGCTCATCAAGGCTGGTGATCTGCTGGGCGTCAAAGTAATCGACCACATAATAGTCAGCTCGAACGGTCTGCATAGCCTCAGAGAACACCGACCGCACCTGTGGACATGACGCCTTCAAGTATTTTTTTTCGCGAAGAAGCGCCATAAGGCGCTTCTCTGATTTTCGGTCCTTTCCGTACCTTATATATAGGTCCACGAGCTAGGGAAAACCCCATTGTCAAGCCATGCGATTTCCTATTACGGACCATTCGGGAACAACGCTATACTGTTATCGTCGACTGGCAATGGTAGTGCTTGCGGCAGATGCACAAGCCACCATTACAAATGATCAGTAACTGATCGATTCTTCCTGCTTATCTCGCTGTTTATTCCAAAGACAGCCTTTCACTTTCAAATTTTTCGCTCTGTGTTTCGTTAACCGGTGCCTGGAAAGCAGCCGATAACAAACCAGACCAAACCGAACAAGGAACAGAAACACCGAAATAGATCAACACAAGCATTGATCAGCAGTACTGATCACCCCGCTTTCTTGCTCGAAGTTACTGCCACTTGCAGCCTTCAGTTTCAAATTCAAATCATTCGAATTCTCCTCCACCTGCGCGTCATCAAATTAGCAGGGGAGCGGAATAACTCAAAAAGGAAAAAACATATGACACAAGAAATTCCCTCTGGGGCTGCCAACGCGCGCCCCGAGCTTCTCAGTCGTCGAGAAGCTGCTGCTTATCTCGGAGTCGCGGAACAAACACTAGCCATATGGAAGTGTACAAAAAGGCAAGAACTCCCATACATAAAAATCGGAAAGCTCGTCAAATATAGACGCTGCGACCTCGATGCATTTATCGCTAAGAACTTTCGAAGCGCATAGAGCAACGAAGACCCAAGAACAGTAACATCCCTTCGGGGACTGAACCCTGACAATAGGGCTAACACAGAGTTTGACCGGCTGGCTTCTTGGGCTGAACTGTTAACGCACACCGCATAACCTTATCGCACTGCTGGCAGTATCACCCAGTCCTCAGCTCTGCTGCGCCCAAACATATAACTAACTATTGTCACCTGGTGAGTTGGCCGGCGATATTGACGTCATGCGCCATTCGTTCAAGCGACTCACTGGGTGACGGGAGGTGTAAATGACACCAACGTCATCGGCGCTCGGTGGTATCGAGCAGATATTCCTGCTTCTCTTTATGTTGATGGTTCTTGTCGTGCTTGCCGGAGGTAATCCAAGCATGGTTTTAAAGCCAGTCTTCGACATTGTCGGGCAACTCGTAATGGCTCTTGTAAGCCTACTCAGTCAACTCCTAATCGCTTTATTTAGAGTCTTGGCTAGCATCGTTATCTCCGGGACAAAACTCCTGGCAGAGACGCTCAGAAACGTCTCAGTAACTCAGAACAAGCGATGAAGACGCTGAGTAACAGCGCGATCAGAAGCAGCAACAAAAGAAACATCAATAAACACACAGCAACCAGATGCGGTGCGACCGCGAGGAGGAGGCACCGACGCGCAACAAACGTCCGAGCGAAGCGAGCCATTACCGGGGAGGTTCTACCGATTCGGTAATGCAAGATAGACCGTTCCGGCACGCACAATGAAAACGCTTGCCCCATCTACGTTTATCACCCGGCAACTTTTTCGGAGGCTCGCTTAAGACCTGGATCACACGCGTCGAAGCCTTGTCCCGCAAGCGGTTAGCACCCGGCAAGGAGAACAAATGTCCAAGAAAAGAGCAGACCCAAAAGTTGAGACGCGACTGTCTCCAAAAGACATGGATCGCCTCAATAGTTTCTCGGCAACTTCGAAGCGAAGCAAAGCCGAAATCGCCAGAGAAGCAATTCGATGGTATTTAGACAATCTCGAAAATACAGGAGGAAGGATAAAAGAAGCAACGACAGCACAAGCAATAAAGTACGCAACCGACGGACTCATCAAGGCGCTAAATAGCGGTGTCGATAGAATTTGCAAAATGCTCGCCCGTCAGGGAAGGGCAATCGGAACACTCTACGAACTGAGCTGGATGTCTCTGCCAGACGATGATAATGCGCGAAAAATATTCGAAGTGGCGGCAACGAGAGCCAAGCAGAGAATGGCTCAGCACGTCGAGAAGGACGAGCGAGAACTTGCTGAAACAATGAAAAAGGTGGTGAACAACTAGTGAACGTTGTAATCCACAGTTATATCTCAGCAAGAGACAAGAAGAGCCGCGTAGCTGGAAGGTCATCGAAAGTAGTGGCAGTGGGTAGAGCCCTGGCACATGTGAAATACATTCAACACAGACCCGGAGATGACAAACCACCAGACGGAAGAGATTTCTTCGACGAAACCGAAGACAGGCTCGATGGAAAGTCTCTCCGGAAAACCATCAAGGAGTTAGAAGATAGCAACGTAGTTATACATAAACTTACGCTGTCTCCAGAGATCGAGCCGCTCGACAAGCGAGAGTACACACGCGAGTTGATGCAACAACTCTCCGAAGAAAAAGGAGTTGCACTTCGGTGGGCGGCAGTCGAGCATAACAACACGGCTCACCATCACATTCATGTTGTCATTCTCGGACGAAACGAACACGGTCAGAGTATTCGCTTCAACAAAAGCGATTACTCAAAACTCCGAGAGTGGGGAGACCGACATCTCGAACGAACTAGACCGGTAGAGTTTGCGCAAGCCTGCGAAGAACGCGAACGCAAAGACCGCGACCGCATCGAAAGTCGGAAGCGAGAACGCGAAGCACTGCGCCAGGAGCGAATCAAGGAGGGACTCGAACTTCCCTGGCTACACGGCAAGATTGTCAGAGAACAACTTGAGCCATACAAACAATGGAAATCGGAACAGGAGGGAAAACAGAGAGATCGAAAACTCGATAAAGGAAATGAAAGAACTAAAACACAGGAGGCGAACGAAACAATTCAGGCGGCCGGCAAAGAATGGTCAAAACAATACTCACTCCCTGAGCTCAAGGAGTTGAATACTTATCTCTGGGACAACAGGGACGAGCGTATTCCCTCCGAGGAATACAAAAAGCTCATCGCCTGGATCAAGGAGAAAGAGCTGAGCCGACAACCAACTGAAAGTAAAGACCATGAATTAAAAGAACGGCCGCAAAAAGAAAAAGACCAGTTTGAGTATCAAGGTCAGAAGTATGACAAGAACAGCTCATTCGAAAAACTGACTAAGCTTGATCAAACGCTGCGGGACTCAAAAGCGGAACGGCTTCCAATAGATCAGTATCAAAAACTCAGAGGTTGGATAGAGAACGCAGACCGCGCCAGATGGTCAGACGTCACAAAGAAACAACTTCAACTTTCAAAAAAGCGGTTTGCTCAAGAAGGCGGTGCTAAGACCGCTCCGAACGCAAATCGTTATGTAGATCCGATGCAACAGCAAATGATGTCCAATCCAGTGGTTGGGTTATTTATGCAAGGTGCATCGATAGCGAACGAGTTGGTTAGATGGATTGATCTACGCGACAACCGCGACAGGCTGAAAGAAGCGAAAGACGCTCTCGAAGACGCGAAGCGAAACAAACATCAAGACTATGTTCGAAGCGACCGCACCCACGAACAGCGGGCGCAAGATCAAGACACCATCGAAGAAATAGACAAGGCAATCGACGAGAACAAAGATACTCGCAAGAAGCGCCGTAAGGAGAAAGAAAAAGAGCGCGAGAAACGAGATCGAGGCCTTGATTACATGAGGTAAGACCACATGAAAGTAACCGATTCAGGCATTGTGAAAACCAATGCCCAGGACTTCCCGGTTCTTGCTGTCAACGTGCTCGACAGGCTTGGCTATCACGTCTCACGAGCCAGCAAACAGCTAGACCAGATACTCGCAGTCGAGCGACTCGATGAACAAATCGGAAGAGATTGGTGGCGGCATGAGTACCGAGTAGTAGTGCGCTGGAGGAGCACCACGGACGGTGACATGCTTGTCGATATCGAAATCGACGAAAAAAAGGGATCAGGAACGGAAAGTGATTGCCAAAAACGCTGCGATGCAATCCTGCTAGAACTTGAAAAGGACGCAGCAAGAGCAGCCAACGCAAAGCGACACAAAGAGAAGAGTACTGTATACGGCGCCGCTCGATGGGGGACTCTCGAAGAGCTGCGTGCAGCTGGCTACCTTCAACCGCGACCAGATCCCAAAAGACTGATAATCGGAAGAACCGCTGACAGCCGATTCATCCAGGTCCCTGAAAAGTGGACTCATGCCCACGCACTTGTGTGCGGTAGAACAGGAGTAGGAAAGTCGAGAGGATTCTTCATCCCGCAATTAATCGAGCGCATCGGAACGAGCATGGTAGTTACAGAAGCGACACCGGGCTACGAAGCAGGCGAACTCTATAAGCTAACTTCCGGTTGGCGAAAGATGGCAGGACACAAAATATACTGCTTCAATGCCTCGGATCTGACATCACATCGCATCAATCCAATTGACCGCGTGCGCCGCGCTCCTGAAGAAATGAAAGCGCTACTCGCCGAGAAATTGGCCGACCTGGTGATCCTTAACGGCGAACCAACCGAAGGACGAAATGAACAGACCTGGAACCGATCAGAGAAGTTACTGCTCATCCCTCTGATACTCCATGCAGCTGCCGGCGATCCACAATACGGACACTTTGGTGCTCTGCGCTGGCTGCTGCTAACGGGACCAGATCGGCTAGCAAGAGTTCTGAGAAACAGCGCATCAGAAGTTGCACAGATGGAATTCGAAGGCTGGATGCGGCTGAGTGGTGAGACTGATTTTCGATACGGTGTGTTCTCCGGTCTAATCACCAAGCTGAATCCCTGGATGACAGATCAAATGGTGACACTCACGGAGACCACCGACATCGATCTCGATGCACTCAAAACTCAGCTCTTCACCTTCTATCTGGCAGTGCCAAGTCGAAGCAGAGACAGCAAGCTAATCGGTTCCCTGATGGTGAACTTCCTGCTTGACCACATTCTGGAGATACGGGAGGAGATGAAGTATCCGATGACGATGCTCCTTGACGAGTTCACCAACTTCGGAAAGATATCCGGCATCGGCGATACACTCTCGATCATTCGAAAAAACGAAATCGGATTGATTCTCGGCTTTCAGAACTACTTCCAACTTGAGCAGGTCTACAGCAGAAAGGAAGCGCAAATCATCATCGATATGCCCGCGACTCAGGTTTACTTCAAACAGAAGACATTCACTGAGGCACGAGAACTAAGCGAGGCAATCGGGCGAACCACAATCGAGGAGGCGACGGTTAACGACAGTGGACGCGTCCAAGAATTGATCCAAGGACGAGCGCTGATAACTCCGGACGAACTTATCGGACTGAAGAATGAGGTGATCGTTTTCGCTCCTGACACTAACCCGCTAAAGCTTCCACTCACTTCTCCAACAGCATACGAACAAGCGCTCGCATACGATCCTCCTGAACGAGAGAAACACTCCGTCAGCGAATTCGTAAAGAAACGCGGTCGAACTGCTTACATGCACGAAGACGAAGAAAAGCAAAGTCAAACGCCAAACAAAAAATGGCGAAGAGATCATCAGTACAAAAAACAGAAGCGCTCCGACAAAGGCAAGCGAGCTTCGGGTCGAAAAGACAGAAGCGATTTGCCTCCGGCGAGTGGTCCAAACCATAACCCCGCAGACGGCAGAGCGCCTGACTATCACTAACGAAACACACAACTTCTAAAAGGAGAAAGCAATCATATGCAACCTGAGACATACACCTTAATGCACAAGATGTTTGCCGTAGCATCGACAAAGAAAGAAATCGAAATCGTGCTACGTCGCTTCGGCGAAGTAATAGAGGGCACCGCCGGCAGTGCTATCCGCGACGACCAATTTGCTGGAGCTTGGGCGAGAGGCTGCACCGCAGAACTCTATGCTCGCCTCTGCGAACCAGAACTAGCCGAATTCTTCTACCGAGAGGCCATCAAATCCTTCGAACAACACGAGATGTTCATGAATGCCGCGATAATCTGTGTGGCACTCGCGACATTCTACTGGGAGCAAGGAAAGCTTGCCCAGGCAGAACAATTACTGACTCAAAACGTAAACTACCTCATCAGATTCTGGGGCGCAGGCAACCACCATGTGTTCTCAGCCGAAGAAGAACTGAAACACTTCCAACTGACTGGCCAACTGATACAAGCACACAACCATCACTGGTGCAAAGCATGCGGTGTCGATGACTACGGTGTCGGCTTCGACTTCGAAGATACAGATAAGGCAGAAAGATAATGGGACTAGCAATCACACTTGGCGTATTCGTTTTTCTGCTCACGGGGGCTTTCCTCGGGCAGATGGTGCTTCACAACAATGAAGCCGGTTTTTTTCCTGGTCTGATCGCTGGAATATGGGCAGCATGGCCGTTCCTGCATCAGGCACGAGTTCAAAGATACAACTTCCTGCATCCGGTGCCGCGAGAATACAAAGTACCGGTCAAACAAGCTTTCGCCAGAGTCAGAGACTTGCTGGCAGACATCTCATATAACTACGGTGACAAATGGCACATATCAAGCGCCGATACAACAAGCGGACGCATAACCGCCGATCTAAGATTCACCGACGAACAAATTCACTACGACATGGATCAACGAGGCCAAATACACACTCGCAAAGAACGCCTTCAAAGACATGTCGGACTAGAAATCACAATGCATGATACCGGCAGAGACACCACTCTGCTTTATCTAGACTTCGCTCCGAAAATTGAAGGACCGCAGTTCCATGCCTGCGATTCCATCGTAACCGGTCTAATCAGCTCTATTGAAAGTCGCATCGGACCCGGCGTCCAAGTTGGTGATCCGGCCGACACTCGAATCCCAGCTCCACCCTGGTGGCTTCTCTCGCTTAGCGCTCTAGCGCTCTTCGCTCTCTTGAGCGACATTCAGAAGGTAATCTTCCAATGAACGATCTCCACAAGGCATATCACGTGCTCGGGCTGGAACCGGGCACGCAGTTTGAAAAAGTCAAACGCCGCTATCGAAGACTCATTCTCGTCTGGCATCCTGACCGCATGACGCGAGCGGATGCGAAGCAAGACGCTGAAGAAGAGCTAAAGAAGATCAATAACGGTTTCGAAGAGCTCAAAAAGCATTTCGAGTCAGAACACAAATCCGGAGCCAGCTGCCGATGCCAACCATCGGCAGCTGGCCCTCCGCCGAACAACTCTCACCACGCAAACAACAACCATAACACCAACCAAGAATCGAGCGGTCCTTCAGAAGCGGAAAGAAAGAAAAAGGAGGAAGAGGCAACTCAAAGACGAACAGAGGAAAGACGAAAACGAGAAGCGGAGGAGGAGGCCGCTCGACGAGCCGCCGAAGCTGCACACCATGCAAAGGATAAACACCAAGCAGCCGAAGACGCGATGAAGAGCGAAGTCGAGCGCAAGGAGGAACTCCTTCGATGGAAACTGACAAAAATAGTCGGCATCGCCTTCATAAGCCTAATCGCGTACTGCTGGCTCGGGTGTATAGCTCGCGATGTAGTGTACGGAGCAGAGAGGCAGTGGAACGACTTCATCACATGGCTGAGTCCGAAACAGGAAAGCCCGCCCATCGCCCCACCAAGCCAAAGTCCCGAGCCTCAGATTCCTCCATACATTCCTCCATACGAACGACCACCGAATGGCAACATCACTTCGTGGAAGCAGTATATCGAAGACATCACAGAGGAGAAGAACAGAGAACGAGACAAACAAAGACAACAGGACATCTACTTCGCCCGGCTTCAGATCGACCGAGCACAAAAAGCAATTGATCATTGCAGCCACGACATTGCTCAGATGGAACTAAAACTCACAGATCCATTTATCAGCGAAATCGAGAAGAACAAGATCCGCGAAATGCGCGACTTCCAACAACGCAATCTCGAAGCAGCACAAGCTGAATTGCGAGACGCCCATGAGAAGCTGCAACAATCGGACTCCAACTGGCCATTCGCACCGCCAGCGCCACCACCCAGTAACTAGTTTAGTTGGTACGGATATGCCCGGCAAACCCTTTACTGTCGGGCATTTTCGTTTCTGTCTTTTTAGGTTCAGTCTGAAGTTTTCAACGGACCCCAAACTCTTTTCTTAACCCACGAAGGATTTTTACGTGCTTATCAATCGTAGAATTGATTTCCTGGCAAGCCTTATCTATAGCTTGTGACATCTCAGGTGACACTACCCTACTAACCCCAGGATTCGAGTCAATCCACTGAATTATTCTATCTCTCCTAGAGACGAATACGCCTTCGTCACCCTGGCAGGTCTCCAATAAGAAAGACTCCCAATCCAATTCCCTCTTTCCATCCCCGTTGCATGACGGACATGCAAGTACAAAGTCGCTTCGAGAACTTTGTCCCAATGCGGCGACCGGCACAAGATGATCAATATGTCCTTCATGCTGTTCTCTAACTAGCGTCCGATAACAGTATGCGCACTTGGAATCGAAGTGCTTCCAAATCTCAACCTTCAACTTGTCGGACGGACTAGGGCAAGCGATCTCCCACAAGCATCGTTTGACCGCATTCTTTGCAATTGATGGACTCGTTCCCACTCGAACCTCCCAAGATACATCCCACGCGCTGGAGTATCTTATAACGCAGAATCGCTGCAGTGCTGGTTGCAAAGATGACATCATCATTTCTTTCCCGAATGCGCCGTACTTGGAGGTGTGAAATCATGGTCGTAGACGCAACAATGTTGGCAACTGGACAACAACAGGCAATGTTTTTCAGAAATCCAACCGACAACCCTGTGATTCCCGGGACGTTCGGAACACTTTATCTACTACGTAGAGATCTCAATGACATGCGCGAATTCATGCGCGATCCGAATAAGAAATGCGAGCGCGTCGACCTTGCATTGTGGCCACGAGCAATGGTCATTTTTGCCGGCATCGATCTCATTGCTAAATTTTACGCGAACGATGATGCAACAGGCGGTGGCGCTATCGGACAACGCTTCAGAGATTTTGTCGCACGATTTATAACCCAGGACAACGACGCAAACTCAGCACAGACGCAAGCCGTATGGCAATGCCGAAACTCTGTTCTACACTCATTTGGCTGGTACTCAGAGTCCGGTGGTGTTGTCTATCGTTTTTCATTGACACGCACAACTCAAAACTGGCTCATGCAGCAAGACCCTAATAACGCCGAGCGTTGGTGGTTGAATCTCACTAGGTTAGAACAACGCTTTGATGCATCCATAGGAGAATATGAAGCTCTGATAAACGATCCGAATGAACCAGAGACCTTCCCAACAGGCAATCAGATTTTTGAAAAATACGGTTGGATGAATATCGGTTGATTGAAAAACTATCCGATGTGTATAAAGCCGTACTTGTCGAACATTTGCTGTGTTAATTGGATAGGATTTGCGGCAACGTGCTGATTAAATTGGCGAATAGAACTCCCAAACCTTTGAAAAAAGACTTTCAGGTTTACGACGAAGCGTCCGCCTGCATTCACACGAATTAGAGAAGATCCTGGTGCGTAGTCTAGAAGAAATCGATGACCCGTGCCCCTATCGGAATACACGCCAAATGAGTGAAGCATCGAATTTCGGAGTTGCCACATCAAATCAGCATCACGGTTTCGATTGGCACCAGCATCAACAATATACGCATAGCAGAAGTCACGGTACCTCTGTCCAATTGCACCACCGGAGATCCGGTCGCTGTTGTACTTGAACTTCGCCATCAAATCAATTCCAGCCATCATCAGCATTGCCTTCGGCCAGAGCATGGCTCCAGGAAATGCATTGTTTAAGGTTGCTAACTCTCGTCTTAGCAAAAACAGAGTGCTGTTGTCTCCAGGTACCACTGGAGCCTTATTGGGATGCTTAAAGAAGAATCGTCTTCTTGCTAAATCATTTAGAACGGGCATCTATCCAAACACCCCCGATGCGTCCCTCGCAATAGTAGATCATACCGTTTTCTTGAGTGTATTACGAAAATTCACTTCAACGCGAGGCCCTTAGCCGCGACTCAGCTTGCAACCAGTCCTCCACATCGTGTCCATGGGTACATCCCGAATTCAGCCAAAGCTCGTGGGCGCTCTCTGCAATCTTTTCATGAGTCAGAGCGTTGGCTTCCTTAGTCCAGACACACAATTGATCTGGCCCAAATTCTTTGGGATACTCTAGTACTGCAAGAGACCTGGCAGCGAATTTCACCCCATCGAATTCTCGGTCCCGAATGTCCTGAAGCGAATATCCCGTCGCAAAATAGAGATTCTCTTTTAGCGAGTGCCAGAGAGCGCGCAGACTGACTTTACGATCCAGTAGATACCAACGGAAAATAGTCTCGTTGACTATTGGATGTTTGCTCTCCTCCAGCCTACTCTTTCCCATGCTGTTGCGACCGACGATTACTGCCTCGAATTCAAGGGATTTGACGACAGGGAGGGGTAGCCCAAGCGCTTTGGACACTTGATCAGGTTGTTCTCGCAACCAGCGCAATGATTTGTCTGCTTGTTCGATGCCCTCAATTAATGCGTCAAAATCCTGGTGATAATTCTTCACCGCTATCGGTGGCGCAATCCACTTCAGTTGGACAACGAGAGCGAAGTTGTCACTCTCATCTATGAGAAGCATGTCGATATCAGTGTCGCGCTTGGTGCTATTGGGTTTTGGAACATCAATATCTAATTTGATTTGGTTTGGCTGGAAACTCGTTCTTAGAAGCAGATCAGTTTGAAGCCTCTCTGCCTGCATAACGGCTCTTGGTTTTTTGTAGTCCTCAATCGAGGCCTTGCGAATCTTGCCAAGGATTCGCCAAATGGTCAATTCTGGATTCATGAAATCTGTAAAAAATAGACTCCAGCAGAGCTGTCCGTCCCGTACTTCAAAAAAGGGAATATGTGGAATATCATCCAGCCCAAACGGATGTCCTTGATGCAATGTCAGATCGTCCACAATGTTTTCTATCGATGTTTCGTCCATACCAGTGATTAGCTGAAAACCGTTAACAATGTCCTTCTTCGCACCAATTGGAACCAGTGAAAGCCAGTATCGACTACCGGGATTGAGTTGCTGCAACCATAGGCGAATTCGCCTTCTAGCAATTGACTGGCTCAGCATGGCCTCTATGACAGAGCGATACTCGCCAATTGTGTAACCACCGATGTCCCAAGCTGGATTCAGCAGCCATGCATGATTCATATTGCTACGCAGAAAGGCAGAATAAGACCGACAAAACTCAATGGGCTCATTGATATCAAACAACTGTTCTGACAAGTGCCTCGGTCTCGCCTGTCTAACAAGTTGGTCGGCGTGTCCATCGATGAATGCATTCGACCTTAGCTGCAGGTCATCGAAATCAAAATCGTATTTGTCATGACAAAGGTTTTCGGTGATTGCCTTTGCATGTCGAGTTGGGTTGATTGCAGAAAACGTGATTACTCCGTCGCAGAGCTCAGCTTGATATAGCGGAGGCATATTCCTCTTTGTGAAACTTCCGCTAAGAAAATCCCACGCTAGGCTGTAATTCATTGCAGCCGAAAACAACTCAGAAGCCATCTCCCAATCGACTACGGTGTCGCCGGGTGAGCTCTGACAAAATTTATAAATCCAGAAAACGCATACACGTGCCGCGTTGAATCGCGCCATATCCTGCACAGGACCGGATTGAGGTGGCAACGATTCAATGAAAAAGAACAAGCTCTGTATTGCAGACTCCAACGAGAGAGACAGCAGACGAAAAGTCCTAATGTTCAAATCAAGCCGCTTGTCAAGCTCGTCGAGTTCGGCAGAAGAAAGATAGCTCATGCCTAAGATCCTTTTGACTTTGCTCCGATTAAGCGAATGCGCCGATTCAAAAGCTCTTCGCTACGCTGATCGCTCCATTGCGTTCCGAATGGCACTATATCCTATTTGACTATCTTGAACTTCTGTTTTCGTTTCTTCTTAGTCATCTCCGTTGGGAGAATTTCGACACTTCGCGCCATGGATGCTTGTGCCGCTTCCATCGCTTGCTTCAGCGGGTCGAACGAAAGTCGTGAGTATATCTGTGTTGCCGTCGGCGATTTGTGCCCGAGTACTTTCCCGATTATCTGTAGTGATTGATTGTTCATCGCCATATAGCTTCCTAATGTCCGCCGTAAATCGTGCATCCGCAAATCCTGTAAACCAGTGCGCTTCATGAATTTGCGCCAAGCAGTTTTCGGCTCTACAACGTGTCCTGTTGCGCTCTTGCTCGGGAAAACCCACTCGTCAGTTTTTTTGCGCTTGTCGTATCGGTCATTCAGTACCGTCAGAGCCAAATCCGTCAACGGTATAGTTTGCGATTCCTTATTCTTAGTGATCGGAATGTGCCAGAGACCGAGATCAAAATCGATTTGATCCCATCGCATCGAAAGCACGTTCGCCTGCCGGGCACCTGTGAATAGACTGAGATAGACATAGTCCCGAAAAGGAATGTTTTTCTCACTGCGCAATGCCTCCAGAAAATTTTCAAACTCGTCTGGACGAATAAAACGCTCACGAGCACGAGTCTTGAACTTCGTGATGTTTGTGCACGGATTCGCCCCGGAAAAATAACCATATTTGGTGCCCCAGGAATAAACTGCTCGAAGGTCATCATAAGAGCGGTTAGCTGTGTGATGACCGCGTTGGCGTCCGAGATGATTCACATGCTGCTGTACTTCATTGCGGGTAATCGTGTCTACTGGAACAGAGAGCCAGACATCGAAATAGCGTCGGAAGTTTTTCTGTGTCTCCGCCCACGTCGTACAGTGATGTTGCGCATAATCCTCTATATAGCGATCAAACAACTCGCCAAGTGTCAGTGCACCTGTCGGCTTTGAAATTCTCCTCGAAACGACCGGCTCCCCTTTCGAAATATCGCCGAGCATTTTCGTAGCTTCAGTCCGCGCCTGCTCGACCGTCATATCTGGAAAGTTTCCGAGTTTCGGCTTGATCGGCTTGCCACCGACAAACTTATACACATGGAATGTCTTGCTGTTCGTGTACACCATCAACACGAGTCCTTTCACAACGGTATCGTGATAGACGACACTGCCTTTTTCCGCAAACGGCAGACTCGACAATTCCAGTTTTGTAAATCTGATTTGGTTTTTTGCGATTCGGGGCACTTCGTCACCTCATTCGTTGCTTTGCCACAGCCAGAGCCATCTTCTATTCGCTTCTATTCGATTTCCCGACCCTTTTTTGCAGGGCCGAAGGGGTTCACAAGAGATTCCCTGATCGATCATCGAAAAACCCCGAAAACACTCAACTTCTATTCAGCTTCTATTCAGCAAAAGAATCGATAGTTGCAGATAGGGACGATCAGAAAAGCTCCTAACCCTTATTATACCGCCTTTTCAGGGAATGGAAGGGAAGAAATCAGCAACTTGACAAAGAGCCCGGAAACCCTAGTAAATTCGTAGTAGCACTTCGTTTACACCGAAGGGGTTAGGAGTTCGAGTCTCTTACCGCCCATAGGTTTCCGAGATCGAGATCGGCTGGGGCTATGTCGGGGCTATGAATTTTGAGCCTCGAATCTTGATAATTTGGAAAATTTAGCGATTTTAATCATTGCTGTTGCCACGAGGTCGGCACCTCTTTTGGTGGCAAAGCAACTTCACGTCGTATGCGATGAATGCTTTCGGAGGAATAGTTCTACAATTCGGAAGTTCATCTATCGGCAAGACGCTTGAACGTAGTACTATATTTGGTATCAATTTTATCTAGAGCTTTCTTCACTTTTTTTTTCTGTGTCTTTTCGTCGCGTACTGGAGTTATCACCAAAATATTGCCATCCGTGGTAACTTCAAGCTCCGTGGTTGCAGGATCAATTTGAAGCAACTCGAGAACTGCCTTGTCGATCAAGAGCGCGTGGCTATTTCCATGCTTAATCAGGGTTTTTCGCATACTCGTAAACTCATTGTAACAACATTGTATACAACGGATACTCAGTGTCAAATCAATGTCACATCAATGTTGTTACGGCACGTGTCATGTGCTTGCGCCACGCCAAAGTAGGACTCAACATCGCAGCATTCTTGCGTCTCGATACAGAACTTAGCCAATCGAGCGCATCACGGCTTATCAGCCCCGTCTTTTTGGACAATTGACTCTGCAACAACAAGTAATCCTGCCGCTCCGAGCATTTGCTTTTGGGCGGTCTCCGTGGCAGCGCGCACTGGGTCATTCGCAAGAGGAGCATATACTAGCATTGATGTTGGAGATCGATGTCCCAGTGCTTTTCCAATTATCTGTGAATACGGTCAAGTATTTTGACACCCGCGGACAATTACTTTTGACCCTTTTTAA
>CAZISK010000004.1:0-29435 GCA_964541355.1 uncultured Candidatus Obscuribacterales bacterium | reverse complement strand
CTTCGCAGCTACCGATAAATTTTGTTTTGCTCAGGTGGATCTGTAGTTGCTGCCGGGGCAAAACCCTACTTCGCAGACTGCGAACAAAGTTTCGTCGCTTCTTCGTCGGTGCAGGTATCAGGCGGCCTGTGGAAGTTTGAGGGATTGAGATTAGTACAAGAAGGCTTATAATTCTGGTGTGTTCCCGCACGGTATATGCAACAGATCCGCACCGTATATAGAGGCGCCTAGTGAAAACTATTTCCGTTAAAGAAGCTGCCGAAGCACTTGGCGTTAGTCCAAGGGCGGTACAGTACAAGCTACAGAACGGAGATTTAAAAGGCACACGAACGAAGAACCAATACGGTGTAGCAGAGTGGCGGGTATGGCCGAATAAAGAAATTTCCGAGGCGCTTTCGCAGAAACAAGGCAGGAAATCCGACGGGTCCGCTGACGCGATTAATTTCTCGCCGAGCGAGAGTGAAACTGTTGAAGCGGAAGAAGTCGCGTACAACGAAGGCGAAGAGGTATTCGATGAACCAGCTAACTGGCGGCAGGTCGAGATAGAGCGTCTTGAGCTGATGGCTGAGAAACTTGTCAAACCCTTGGCGGAACGAATCGAAGCACAAGCCGTTGCGCTGCGCGAGCAGGAGAACATCATCGAGGATCAGAAGCGACAGCTTCGCTTGCTTCCAGACCTTCAAAAGCGTGCTGAGGAAGAGCGAGCGCTTGCCGAACAAGAGCGCAAGGCTGCGGAACTCCGTGCACTCGAAATAGAAGCCTTGAACAAGCAATTAATCGCCATAGAAGAACAAAAACGAGAGCTTGAAGAGAAAGCGAATCAGGCGAATGTTCTGGCCCAAGATATGGAGACGCTCAGAGCTACTGTGGAGAAACTTCAGACGCCTTGGTGGAAGAAGTGGTTCTTGCCACAGGAGTAAGAGTCACCACCGGCAAGCTAGAAACGATCACTAAAAGCAAACGTGGCGTGGTGATCCCATGCCGTTGTTTGAGTGTAAATCACGGAATTATTTGGCAGATTTTTCTCGGAATTAATGGCAGACTTTTCACGGAATTATTTGTCAGTACGACAACTACTGGTAGTATCAGATCGAAGCAATCGATAGAGCGTTGTGTAATGGACGCCAAACCTGTCAGCAACATGACGAATCGATTTCCCTTCTCTCAGAAGCCGCTTAACGAGCTTCATTTGCTCCGGTGAGATTTTCGGGTCCCGACATTTTTTTGGTCAAAATCCCCGCTAAGGTATTTGACATCCCGAAAAAAGCCGGGACTAACCCCGCTAAGCTGCTTGATTTCCATGCATTGACTTGACGAAACTGTTATTTTGTCAACCACAAAAAGCCCATACGATCAGGGTTTCGAGTCGCGATTTAGATTTCTCTGACAAATTGCTTGACGAAAGCATCTTGACAGTATCTTCGGTCAAACACTCCTGTGGCTTGTTTTCACGACAGCCTGGAATCGATTGGCTCACAATCGTTTCGGGCTGAGAGTGGTTTCTGACAAAAAAAATGTCCGCACCCGAAAATGGCATCAAGACAGGATTCGTCGGTTGAGAATGGCCTTTGAAATTGCGGCAAGGTCATGTCTACGTACGCCATAGTTTTCTCCATTTGTGGGGTATATAGCTATACTATATAGTTACCACAAGAACCTAAAATGATAACGCAGTGGCGAGGGTTTTAATCGTGCCTGCGGCATCTTTAGACGCATGCTGAAAAGTAAACAAGGATGAGGATTTCAATGTTTTTGTTTCCATAATGACAAGAGGGCAGCGTGCATGGCCCGAATTGAGACAGCACGCCACCCTCTTGAGTACCAATTATGGGAGCCTATACCGCAGTAGCCGGAGCGAATTTGCCACTACAGCCAGTGTGCTGCCCTCATGAATGACGACAGCAGTTGCTATTGAGGCGATGCCGAAGACACTGCCCGCAAGTAGCAGCAGTATTACGGCTGCAGAGAGCAAGAGATTCTGGAAGACTACCGATCTTGTTGCGCGGCCAAGACCGATTGCAAAGGGCAGTTTGCCCAGATCATCGCCCATCAATGCAACATCTGCGGTTTCTAGAGCAACGTCCGTGCCCGCACCGCCCATGGCGATGCCAACACTGGCAACCGTAAGAGCGGGCGCATCATTGACGCCATCTCCGACCATTGCTACGGTGTGGCCGGCAGCCAATTCGCGCAGTGCCGTTACCTTATCTTCAGGCAGTAGTTGAGCGCGGAATGCATCCAGCCCAAGGTCGCGAGCCATGGTTGCCGCCACACGCTCGTTGTCTCCAGTGAGGAGGAGGGTTTGACCCACTCCCAAATGCTTCAGCTTTGCGATGGTCTCCCTGGCATTTGCGCGCGGAGTATCAGCCCAAGCAATGGCTCCAGCGACTTGACCGCCGATTGCCACAAGTGCGGTCGTTTTTCCTTCTTCTTCCAGTTTCCGCACTTGGTCTTGGAATTCGGGCGGCAGCGAAATTCCAGATTCTTGCAAGAGCTTGAGGTTGCCGATCAGAGCGGGTTTATCATGTATCGTTGAGCGTAGGCCCTTTCCTGTAACGGACTGAACTGGTCCGGCGTCAGGAATGGCGAGGCCTTTCGCTTGCGCTGCTCTCACGACAGCCTGTGCAAGCGGATGGGCTGATCGGCTCTCAATGGCGGCAGCGCTGGCGAGCAGTTTATCTTCGGGGAAGTTAGCGTCGACGGCAAGAACCGCAACCACTTCAGGACGACCATGGGTCAAGGTGCCTGTCTTGTCGAACGCCACTGTGTCTACTCGCCCCAAGGTCTCTAGATGCACGCCTCCCTTCACTAGAAGCCCGTTTCTGGCAGCATGAGCAATGGCCGTGAGAATTGCTGATGGTGTTCCAAGAGCTAGGGCGCAGGGTGAAGCAGCTACGAGTACCGTCATTGCTCTAAGGAAGGCTGTGTTCACAGGCAGCCCAAACAGTAGTTGAGCAAAGAAGAAGAGAACATCCCCGACGAGCACAGCCGGAACGAACCAGCGTGTGAACTTTTCGGTTAGTTGCTGTGTGTTTGTCTTTTGCCCTTGTGCTTCTTCGACCAGTTGCATGACGCGAGAAAGGGTATTGTCTTTGGCTAACCGGCTCACCTGAACTTCCAGAGCACCCTCGCCATTGACAGTACCAGCGAAGACCTTGTCGCCAGATGCCTTATCCACCGGAATGCTTTCACCGGTGATCGAGGACTGGTCAATTGAAGAGTTGCCGGATATCACTGTTCCATCAGCTGGCAGTCGTGCGCCAGGACGGACAATGACGACATCGTTGAGCTGAAGATCTTCTACTTTGAGTTCGACCTCCTTCCCATCACGGCGCACGAGCGCTGTCTTAGGACTCAACTGTCCTAACTTGCGAACAGCGTCTCGCGCTCGATCGAGAGCCATCTCTTCAAGGGCGTGTCCAAGACTAAAGAGGAAAAGAAGGAGCGCACCCTCCGGCAATTCGCCGATGGCAGCAGCGCCGAGAGCGGCAACGATCATAAGCAGGTCGGTGTCAAAGCGGCGCTGGCGCAACGAGGACCAGGCGTGCCTTGCTACATCGAAGCCGCCGAAGACGTATGCGGCAACGTAGAGGAAGGGAGAGGCAGCAGGCTCGACGTAGCCGACAAACCAACCGGCAGCAAGGAAAAGACCAGACAACAGCGAAAAAAGGAGTTCACGTTTCTCCTCCATGAAAGCCGCCAGTCCTTCTTTGGGCACACGATAGCCGAGGCTATTGAGGCGTCCAATGATCGCCGAGCGGGACACCCTGGTCGAATCGTATTCGATGTGCAAAGTTGCAGCGGCATAACTGACGCTGGCGCTCAGTACGCCGTCCATGCGCTGCATCATGTGCTCTATGGTAAGCGAGCAGTCGGAGCAGTCCATACCAGCAAGAGGGATGATCTCATGCCGGTAACGGTTTGATATCTGAGCACCGGCACTTTCAGTCAGACGCTGCAGCGCAGCTAGCGTCACAAGTGCAGGGTCGTAGTGCAGACACACGATAGCGCTTTGGCCATTGCGCTCAACATGGATTTGAGTTACGCCGCGTAGAGCAGATAGCTGTTGCTGCATGCGTTGTACACAGGCGTCATCGCTATCGGGGACACCAGGCAAGAGCACTTCAAGATTCAGTTTGAGCTTTTTCAAGACACCATCTCCTTTAGAGATTTCCAAGCGTAGCAAACAATTACTCACGACTTGGTGATGATTGTTGCAGGGAAAGATTGTTAGGTTTGGCTGTTTGTTTGAGTATTCCGTTCCGGACTTGAATAAAAAAGTGTGCCTTTAACTTAGTCTTTTAGATACAAGAATTCCAAGGAAAGGTCGGCTCTTACCAAGAATTAAAGCCAGTTTCGTCTAGCAACGCTGAGTGATGCAAGCGGCCGCGCTATCTTGACAGCCCTCCAAGAGCGGCTTATTATCAGGTTCTCATTGAAGTGAGTGATAAAAACGGAAACGGTTTTCAATGTTGCCAGTTTCAATTGGAGATAGTGCTAACGAGGGCGGGCTGGAAGGCGCCGCCGAACTCAATGGCCGTTACGTTCAATTCATGGAAGCACGATTGGACAGTCCTGGTCAGGCTCAAATGCTCTTCCAAGGCGATGCTGGCTCTACAGGGATGGGCTCGTTCAATCAAGCAATCGTTCAGCCTTATGGAATAACTTTCAAGGCGCCAGTGGGCATGGATGGATCAGCATTAACAGGTCTGGACAGCGGCATGCCGCAACAATTTGGAGATGCGATCTCGTCTATCGTGCAATCCATGATTAACATGCCAGGTGGTGCAGGATTGCTCGTGTCATTCTTTCAATTTCTTGGCAATCTGTTTGGTGCGATTGCACAGGGAATGGGCATGACTGCGGCAGATGTGGCGCGTAGTTATGCGGCTGCCGCGCAATCAGCCATTGACATGGCCAAAATGATGAAGTCGTAGGATTGTTTTGCTGTGAGGCGCTCCGAGCCGAGCAATTGGCTCTTTCAGCGCAAATTTTATTGGGCTGGACTACACGACATTTTCACAAGAAAACGACTAAGGTGCGAGTACGTAATTACCCCATTGACCACAGGGATGTCCAGGAGTACGTTTGACCCCAAGTTACCAATCAAAAATCGCGTTCACTCGTCCAAGACCTCGACTTATCGAGCTTGCCTTTCTGGCAACTATAGAGGAGAAAAACTGAAGAGAGATTGGGACAGGAAACTCGTAGTAATCAAATTCAAAATAAGGAAGGTCCCGCAAGCTTACATCCCTTCACGGTGCGCTTGAGCGAGTGTCTATAAGACCTGCTCAAGCGCCAAGGAGCATCATGTCTCACACCCCATCACACGCACCAGAAGGCGCGCTGGACAATACCCAGCAACCAACACAACCTGGAGATTCAGCGGTTCAACAGCAGGCAGCGCAGTTGCTTGCCAGCGCCGAAGGCGCTGAAGTACAAGCCAGCCAGCAAGCGGCCAAGCTGGCTGAGCAAGGACTCAAAGATCTTGGAGGACAAAATGAGGTCACAGGCATTCTTGAGCTAATGAAAGCGGCTCAGTTAAAGCCTGATCTCGTCCGTGATCAAGGTTTCTTCTCCAATCTTAAAACCATAGTTGGAGACATTCAAGCACCGCATTCCGAGGATCAACATTTTGTTCAAATAGTTGCTGGTCCTCAGGATGTTCAGTCGGTGCAGCAAGGTCAGCAACAAGGCCAGCCAGTGTCAGACACTTCGGGTGCGCCAAAGGCTACCGCCGACACAACAGCCACCGCTGGTGGTGACCAATCCATGCAATTAGTTCAACGTGGCTTGTCGGCCATAGCCTCTGGGGACAAGCTCAGCGGTATTGTAGCTCTCATGCAAGCCGCGCAAGCCAATCCAGGTATTATCAGCGATGCGCGTTTTCAAGCCGCCTTACAGAACGCATTGAGTCAAGGTGCTACGAAACAATCAGGGACTCTCACTGGTTCACCAGAAGGACAAATCACCCAAGCAGCTACGAAACCGTCAACTTCGCCAGGCTCTGCAGCCACAACTACTGGTTGACTCGCATGACGGAACAGGGTGATTCTCTGCGCCTGAGAGCAGAAGAGGCGTATTCAAAGCTAATGTATGAGCTTTACACAAACGGTCCCATCAGGCTGATCTCTGACAATGGGCATGTTGATCTGGTCAATGAGCAGGTGCGATTGTGTTGCATGCGAGAACCCTTTCTTGATGTTATCGACGCAATGCAGAAACGCCAGCTCGTGGAAAAAATTGGCGATAGAGAGCAGGCCCGCATGTATGCATTGACAGAGAAAGGATTTTTGACGGCACTTGTGATGCGATCTCGCCGGAGAGCCGATGACCTTTGTGAATGCGCCAACTGTGGAGATGCCTTCGAAGAAATTCTGCGTCAACTGAGGGATAATGGAGAACTCCAGTTAGTGCTTGGACACAATGGGCATCCACATTTTGTCGGTAATGCTATTCAACTTTGCTGTGATCAGAAACCCTTCCTGGATGCAATCTGCAGGCTGGAGCGATATAATTTGGTCTTCATGACAGACGATCTTAGCTATCGCCTGACTCGAAGGGGGGCAATCACAGCACAGATGATGTTATTGCCTGGCTCAAAGAATTTCAGCAAACGAGCCTTTCTAAATTGAAAGTACACATAAGGGGGATGACAGTCGGAGGCAGCTCAGATGAGCTGCCTCCAGGTGGATTCCGTGGTACCTCTTCATATATACCCGATCGAGTTTGGTTTTCGACGTGACTAGAACAAATGAAGTGTATGCTTCAATTCAGGCAGATAGAGAGTTTTGTGCGTGTCTCAGCAAGCCTGTCTGATATGACTGAGTTGAATCAAGATATTCTTTCAAAGGCATTGGAATTGGCAAAGTCAGCAGAAGCTGAACGAGCATCAGGTAATGACCCGCTTTCCAATGATTTTGCAAGGCAGGCTTTAGAGCTTGTCGGCATGAACCACGAGACAAGTTACGTAGAAACGATCGAATCGCGGATATTTGGTTCGGCAAACTGCCGAGTGGAACTCGAAATCCTTCTCGACATACTGGCAGCGGCTCTGTCTTTCGAAGACCCAGCTTTGCGTAACACATTGGAGCGGTTGATTCAACGTTGGGAATCTTGGTGCAGTGATTACTTGGGCTTGTTGGGTCCTATCTACGAACGTTTGATCATTTTGCGGATTGCTCAGATAGGACCGGAAAACCCGGAGATCGGCGATCGCTTCATGCACTATGGTGAGTACTTGTCCACTGTCGGACGGAGTTTAGAAGCGCAAAATTGTTTCACGCGGGCCGCGAGCATCAGGAAGTCCGGTCTCGGTAAATGTTCGAGCGCCAACTTGAGCTATGCCCAAGCCCTGACGAGACTCGGTTGCTTGTTGATGTCGATCAAGAACTATGAAGTTGCAGAAACGCAACTCAAAGCAGCCGTTGATTTGCTGGAAGAAACGAAATCTGTACTTAAGCTCCACGCTCTAGAGGACTTAGGAACCGTCTATGTAGAAACAGGTAGGCGTGAACAAGCCGAGACGATTTTAAGGAAAGCCCTGTCAACACAATGCTCGGGCGGATCGGTGTCCGTGGGAAATTGCGCTATCCAACTTGGGGGAATTTACCTGCATTGGGGAAGAGTAGAGGATGCTTTTGCTCTCTTCGACTTTTCAATGAGCTTTGACAGAGCAACTTCGTGGACTTTGCCAGCTCTCAACGCCGCACAAACAATCAGCGATATTCTGATTGCCTCTAACAACCCATATCTTGAAATTGTTGAACTAATGGAGAAACGCTATAGCGCCAGCGATTCTCGAAGGTTTGGCCGCAATTCTATGGTGCGCAAGTATTCGTGGGCGATTCCCAACGAGGAAGCGTTAGCAACCATAATCAGGTATGGACCGGTGGTGGAAATCGGCTCTGGAACAGGATATTGGGCTGCGCTTCTGAGAAAGCGCGGGGCTGATGTAATTGCGTACGAATCACAGCTCGCTGAGAGCGGGCGGAATGGCTACATCTTCAAGGGTGACAGCTGGAGCGAGGTGTTGGCTGGGACGGAGTCTGTCGCAGCTTATCATCCTGATCGCTCGTTAATGCTTTGCTGGCCTCCAGACAAAGACGATATGGCGTATCAGGCACTGAAATTGTACAGAGGCAATACGTTGATTTATGTGGGTGAAGAACCGCCCAGCTGTACAGCGGACGAAAAGTTTCACGAGCTCGTGCAAAATGGATGGAAATTAGAAGCGCGCGTCAATCTCCCTCGATGGCACCTGCTGCATGACTGCCTATTCGTCTATTCACGCCCAAAATAAACCATGTTGGTGGCAAGAACGAAGTGTGAGATCACTGAGAAGAGGAACCCTGAATTATGCATGCCTGGATATTGATGCCTTAGCGACAACCGCTTTGACCGTAACCATAGCCATAGTTTTGATACGCCGGATAATTTCCGTTTCCGAAGAATTGTCTTACAGGATTGACACGGACATTGTTTTGCCAGCCATATCCCGAATTCATTCCAGAATTGGCACCGCATGCGGCCGGATTGGCATAAAAGGCTTGCTGTCGAGCCATTTGATCGCGCATGTGATGTTTCCAGCCTTTTGCTTCAGCTGGCTGATTTGAAAGCAGCTGCAGACCAACAGCGGCGACTACCAAAGAACTTGATAAAGCGAATAATCTCATGAAAATCACTCCTTATGGAATCTAGCTATCTCATCCTTACATGGACTCCGTAAAAGCTCCGTAAATCAAATGGGTGCAGTGGGAATTTTTTTCAAAGCTTGTCATCGTTTGCTATAAGGTTAGTTGAGAAATGAATTGAGAAACAACGAGACGTAGGCTCATTTCGCTATGTGCTGACCCTGCGCGGCTCGGAATAACGAGCTGGCTTTGCCGGCAACCATACTAGAAACGTACTACCTTTGCCAGGATTGCTGGATGCTCTAACCTGCCCGCCGTGATCGTTAGCAATTTTTTGAACGATAGAAAGGCCCAAGCCAGTCCCTCCTGCAGTGCTGGAGCGCGACCTGTCCACCCGATAGAAGCGACAGAACACATGCTGCAGGCAGTCGGCAGGTATGCCGATGCCGGTATCGGTCACGGTAAGCTCTACTTTCTGTCCTGTGAGGATTAAGCTCACCGTCACTTCGCCGCCTCGATCCGTGTATGCGAGTGCATTCTTTAGCAAATTTGCCAACAAACGCTGCAGCTCAGCTGGATTGCCTTCCACTATGCATTGATCCAGATTTCCTGAAACCAGCCTTATTTCCTTTTCCTGAAAAAGCGCTGAGAAATCTTCCACTGTATCTTCGACAAGCTCATGCATGGGAATGGCCACAGCTTTTGTTCGTTTGACGGCGAGATCAGTGGTGGATAGCAACCGGAGGTCGTTGATGATCATCCCCATGTGCTGGGCGGTACGACTGATGATCTCAACAAGGATGACATCATTTCCGCCAGCCGCGAGCGTATGATTCATGGTTTCGGCATTTGCTTGAATAATGGCCAATGGCGTGTCTAGTTCGTGCCCAGCATCAGCCATGAACCGCCGCAATTCCTCCGAGGCTTGCTCAACCGGGCGCACTGCACGCCCAGATACAACAAAAGCAGCTAAAATCAGTCCAGCTAACAGCATGGCTGTGATAGCAAAGGTGCCGAGCAGCCAGCCTTGAACTCCATCATCAATTCGCCTGATGTCTGTTTGTATTTGCAGGTAGCCTATGACGTTCTGTCCACGACGTAGGGGTGCTGACAAAATGCACCATTTTCTATCACTGGTTGTGAAATCTTCATGAGCGTCATGAAGACGGGTCGTTCCACCGTTTCCTATTTGATCAATGAGGTTTCCAGAGCTATCAAATAGCTGAATAATTTGCTGTCGAAAGCTTAGAGGCTGCTGTCTGTCTCTCCAACGGGGAACCATGTTACTCAGATCAATTAGGGACGTCATGGCGATGAGGTGCTCATTCAATTCGCTTCTAATGCTGTTCTCAAGTGCCCTATAAAAAAGTGCTGAGCCGGCGATTAAGGACAGCAAATAGGCAACGACCGATATTAGGACAAACTGAAAAGCAAGCTGTTGACGAAGCGTTTTAAACATCGCAGTCGAGTTTATATCCTACGCCATGTAAGGTATGGATTACTGAAGCTTGTCCAGGTGTGTCGATCTTTCGCCTGAGCGATTTGACGTGCATACGGATTGTGTCTGGAGTTATCTCGGTATCGCTTCTCCAGATTCTGTCGATGATTGCATCGGCCGAGAAATACTGCTGAGGATGACGCATAAAAAACTCCAGCAGAGCGAATTCTTTCGGAGAGAGTGCTATCTCCGCTGTCACACGCCAGACTTTTCGCTTAACAGTATCGAGCTTTACATCGCCAGCCTGCAGAACTTCACCAGATATAGCTGCCGACCTTCTAAGCAGTGCTCGGATGCGCGCCGCCAGTTCTTTCAAGTGAAAGGGCTTTTCCAGATAATCATCGGCACCAGCATCAAGCCCGCGCTCTTTGTCATCCACAGTTTTTCTGGCAGTCAACATTAAGACTCGGGCCTTGCCGCCTCTTGCCCTATATTGTCGGCAAATCTCGAGGCCACTCATGCCTGGTAGCATTAAATCTAGAATGACGACATCAAATTGATGTAATTTCAAGTATGCCATGGCCTCTGAGCCATCATGCACAACTTCAACGACATGTCCTTGGTCCGCAAGCCAATTTGATATGGGCTTTGCTAGCTCCGTTTCGTCTTCTACTAGGAGGATTTTAGCCATCAGGCGCGTTGTACATTTTTGAGTTCTTCGGCTGCAATTGAAAGAAGTCTTCGATTAGCTGAAGTGAATGCTTATGCATCTTTGTCTTGCTCCTGATGAGTGTGCTTTTTTGCCAGATTCTTCCAGCCCGGCAGGTGATGTGCCGCAAGGATGGAAAAGGTAATGACAGCTGTTAAAGTGCTCACGATGTACATTCCAAATGCCATTGCCAACCCGACTGCTGCTGTTGTCCATAGGGTGGCGGCTGTCGTCAATCCTGTTGCACGCCCTTGTTCTCGCATTATGAGTCCGGCTCCCAAGAAACCGATCCCGGAAACAACCTGAGCAGCGATTCGCGTATCAACTTGGTTTGTGGCATGCATCGATACCAAACCAAAAGCGCACGCACCCAGTGAAACCGCCGCATATGTGCGTACGCCGGCATCTTGTCCGTGTCTTTCACGCTCCCAACCGATCACAGCGCCTAAAAAAGCAGCAAGAGCAGTCCGGATTACCATCAAAGTCTCCAATTGCCAATCCATGATTGATTTGTCTCCCAGTTTTGATGGTGTGATCAGTAAGTTTGTGTCAGAAAGAGCCTTGGGACTAGGTTTCCGGAGACGGCAATGGAGTATTTCCGTTTGTTTCTGCTGAACCTTTGGAAGCTCCGCCCTCAAACCAGATATAGAGTATGGGCAAAAGCAGGAGCGTCAGAATACTGGAGGTAATCAAGCCACCAATTACGACAGTGGCAAGCGGTCTTTGGACTTCGGCTCCGGCAGAAGTCGAGATTGCCATCGGGATGAAACCGAGGCTGGCAACGAGTGCCGTCATTAAAACTGGTCTAAATCTTGTATAGGCGCCTTCAACAACCGCGACTTTTAGGGGCTTGCCCTGGTCTCTTAAGCTGTTTATATAGCTCACCATCACAACGCCGTTGAGCACGGCGACCCCAGACAGAGCTATGAAGCCCACACCAGCTGATATTGAAAAAGGCATGTGGCGAAGCGCTAAAGCAAAGACACCACCGACGATGGCAAAAGGTATGCCAGTATAAATCAGGAGAGCCTGGCGAACGGAACCAAAAGTACTGAAAAGGAGAATGAAAATTAGGAAGAGGGCTATTGGCACGACAATCATCAATCTCTCTGAGGCTCGCTGCAAATTCTCAAACTGCCCGCCCCAGGTTAGGTAATACCCGGCGGGCAGTTTAAGGCGGCTTTCTAGAGATTTTTGAGCATCTCGCACAAAACCGGCAATGTCACGCCCGCGAACGTTAAGCTCAACAACAATGCGCCGCTGTCTGTCTTCTCTTGAAACTTGGTTTGGTCCTGCGGCGGTCTTTATTTCGGCCACTTCAGAGAGCGGAATGCGAGTTCCCTTGGGCACCGGCAGCAAAAGCTTTTTGATCGTCTCAATATCACGAGAGGCTGGCTCAGTGAGGCGTACAACAAAGTCAAAACGTCTTTCCCCTTGAAATACCGTTCCAACAGCTTTTCCGGCAACAATCGTTTCCACAAGATCGTTCACGTCCTCTACGTTCAATCCGTAGCGCGCAATCTTGGCACGATCTGGTCTAATTATTAGCTGAGGCAAGCCAGCTACCTGCTCGACCTTGATGTCGGTTGCACCAGGTACGTCTTTGACTATGCCGCTGATTTTTTCCGCGACATTTTTGAGGGTGGCCATGTCTTCACCGAACACCTTAATTGCGATGTCGGAACGGACGCCAGCGATAAGCTCCGATGTGCGCAATTCAATTGGCTGTGAAAAGCTGAACACGGCATATGGGACTTGTTTCTGTAGCGCATCGGACATTTTGGTGACAAGTTCCTCTCTGGTGGCGGCACTTGTCCAGGCGGAAGGGGGCTTGAGAGCTACATAAACATCCACCTGATCGACACCCATGGGATCGGTTGCTATTTCGGCTCGACCGATCTTGGCTACGATTTTCGTTACTTCAGGGAATGATAATAAGACCTGTTCTGCTTGTGTTGTTGTCTTGATCGACTGTGTCAATGAAACGCTTGGTAGTTGTTGGATCTGCACGGCGAGTGAGCCTTCATCAAGGCGCGGGATAAACTCAGCGCCAAGAAAAGGAAACACGATGGCACTGGCCACAATCAGAATCACGGCAGCCGCAACCTTTGGGATCGGATGATTCATTGCAAATGCGAGTGCGCGCTGATACCACGATTTCAAAAAATGTATGATCGGGCTTTCCTTTTCTGAAAGCTTTGACCTGAACACAAAGGTCATCGCTGCCGGTATGTAAGTCAGCGAAAGCAGAAGAGAGCCGACGAGAGCGAAAACAACGGTCAGTGACATCGGTTTGAACAGTTTTCCTTCAATTCCAGTCAGGCTCAAAATGGGCAGATAAACAATAGTGATGATGGCGACAGCAAACACGACCGGCCGACCCACTTCTAGACAGGAATCGAGAATAGTCTGTTTAACTGAGGTTTCGTGGTCAACCTCGGGATGATCTGAATGCTCTGAAAGTCGTCTGACGGTATTCTCGACCATGACGACTGCTCCATCGACTATGAGTCCGAAATCTAAGGCACCAAGACTCATCAAGTTGCCTGAGACTTTTGCCGCAACCATGCACACGGCGGCGAACAACATAGACAGAGGGATGATACTAGCTACCAGAAGGGCACCGCGCCAATTGCCTAAAATGAGGATGAGGACCAGGATGACGAGGATGGCACCTTCTGTGAGGTTTGCTTCAACGGTGTGAATGGTTCGATCGACAAGCTCTGCGCGATCGTAAAACGGTATCAGTTGCACTCCTTCAGGAAGTGTCTTTGCTATTTTGGCGATGCGGTCCTTAGCTCTTTCTACAACAGTTCGAGAGTTCTCACCTTTGAGCATCATCACAATGCCTGCGACAATCTCTCCCTTGCCATCGGCTACCACTGCTCCCTGTCTGACTGCAGGCGCGGTCACAACTTCAGCAATGTCACGAACAAATATAGGGACTCCTTCTTTTCCGGTCTTCACTACCATATTGGCGATGTCGGCTTCCGTTCTGGCAAAACCTAAGCCGCGCAGGATGTATTGTTCGCCCGCATGCTCTATATAAGCGCCGCCCACATTTGCGTTGTTGGCTACAGCAGCGCTCATCACATCGCGCAAGGAAATTTCGTAAGCCTGGAGCTTTACGGGATCAAGACGAATTTGAAATTGCTTGTCAAGCCCACCGTAGCTGTTCACCTCCGCTATGCCCTGAGTTCCCAGTAATTGGCGGCGCACAATCCAATCCTGAATAGTTCGCAAAGACATCGCATCATGGACGCTTCCTTGAGCAGGCCTCAATTCGTATTGATAAATTTCTCCCAGTCCGGTGGAAATAGGACCCATTTGCGGCGTCCCAAGGGATTCTGGTATCTGCCCTCTCACCTGAGTCAGCCGTTCGAGCACAAGCTGGCGAGCAAAGTAAGTATCGACTGAATCGTCAAATACAACTGTGATCGCCGATAAGCCAAATTTAGAGACAGAGCGGATTTCGGTCACACCTGGTAGGCCGCTCATAGCAGTTTCTATCGGAAAAGTTATGAGCCTTTCTACTTCCAAAGGCGCCAATGCCGGAGAAGGCGTTAGAATTTGGACCTGGACGTTGGTGATATCAGGAACGGCATCAATAGGGAGTTGCTGTAAAGAGAAGATGCCGGCAACAAGCATCAACAGCACCATAAAAAGCACAAGTAATCGCTGAGAGATCGCGAATCGAATAATGCCGTTGATCATTCTTCCTCACCGAACTGTTCTTTGAGTAACACGGACTTGAGCTGGAAAGCGCCAGATACAACGACTTGCTCGCCAGTAGAAAGTCCGGCTACGATCTGGCGCTTGCCGTCAATCTCTTGTCCTACTTTTACATCTCGAACCAGGTATATTGTTTTGTCGCCGGGCTTCTGTACGAAAACAACTGTTCGATCACCTGCAGTTTGCACAGCTGTATCCGGCACTAGGATTTGGTTTGAGGGCGCCGTATGAACGAGCTGTAGTGAAACCTGAGCGAACATGCCCATCTTAAGGCGTTGATCGGCATTGAGAACTTCGACTCTTACACGCGCGGTTCTTGTGTCTTCGTTGATGCGCGGATCTATGTAAGCTATGCGACCTGTTAGTTTACGGTCGCCCAAAACGGCAGAAGTTACTGTGGTTTGCATGCCTTCGCGCAAGTCACCAATCTGCGCTTCTGGCACCGTTGCAATGACCCAGACGCTTGAGATATCGGCAATGGTGAACAAAGGCTTGCCAGCTTCGATGCCTTCTCCCGGGTTGGCTAAACGCTCGACCACAGTACCGGACATAGGCGCCTTGAGTGTTGTCAACGAGATGTCGTGGCTTTGTTTGGAATGTCCATGTGAAGGCAGCTGAGCGCCAAACGCAATCAACGAATCGCGAATATGTTCGAATTCTGTTTCCGCTGTCTTGACCTCAGCTTTAGCTGCAGCCACTTCCCTGTTGAGCGTGATATTTTTTTGAAATTCGAGCTCTGATTTGGCTTTCTTATTGTCAGCTTCGGCAGCAATAACATCTTTGGTTGCAACGATCCCTTCGGCTTCGAGCTGGCGTACTCGCTTTAGGGTATGTTCGGCTTGTCGCAAATCAGCTTCGGCTTTTAAGATGGCGACTCGATTGGCCGATTGCTGCACACGCTTCAGATTCTCTCTGGCTAAAGCTAGCTTTGTGTCGGCTTCGTGGAGTTTGCCGTGTAGCTCGGCTATCTGGGGGCTGGATATAGTGGTGATAACTGCACCCTTCCTGACCGTATCTCCTATTGCCGGATATATCTTTTCCACTCGGCCTGCCACAAGTGGTGTTACCTGCTGAAGCTTCTGTTGATTGGCTTCTACGACACCTGGAAATGTGACAGATATGGATGCAGCTCCGCGAGATACGGTCGATATTTGAATACCTGCGCGCTTGATCGCTTCAAGAGACAGGGTCAGTTCATTAGATGGTGCTTCTTCCGGTTTTTCCTGAACTTGGTCGGTCGCTTGTTTAGCAGGTCCACATGCGGACAGAGAAATCTGAGTGAAGACTAGGATAGCAAGCAACAGCAAGATCCTTGTCGTACACTTAAGCTTGACGCTTTGCTCAGACTGGCATTGTGATGTGTGCATCGAGTGTCCTCTTGCGTTATTGCAGTGGTCTTCCTACGGCTTGCTCAAGATCGGTAAGAGCTTGCTGATAGTTGCGGATGGCGTCCAGATACTGAAGGCGGACTTGAATGTTTGCTTGCTGAGCAGTCAATGTGGTGGTGATATCTGCATGGCCGACCCCATAGCTTCGCTGGGCCAAGCGGACAACCTCGGCGGATTCAGCAAGCAATTGTTCGTGGTATATGCGTATCTGTTCTCTGGCCGTAATCAATCGTTGATGCGCGTCGGCTATCTGTGCGTAAATGATGTTCTTTTGTGCCAGGCTCTCCAGCTTGAGTTGTTTCATGGTGGCGGAAAATTTTGCTCTCTCACCCTGTTGCCTATCCAAAATTGGCACTTGGGCTTCTCCAGCCAGGAACCAACCGGTCAACCTGGGTCCATCAGGCGGATTATTGGCAACGGATCTGCCGATGGACACGACGGGAGCTTGCAGTATGTTGGCATATGCGTTTAGCAGATTGGCTTTCGCTAGTCGCAATCCCTGGTTGACGATTTTGAGGTCGAGACGATTTTCGTAAGCCTGTGACAAATACGGCTTGAGTGGTGGCAGCGCTGCAGTGAGGTCCGGCAGGAGATCTACAGCTTCTGCCTTAAGCTGGAATGGCGGTAAGCGCGGTGCTTCTAAAGAAGTATCATCAGAGCGGCCCATGAGAATATTGAGTTGTTGTTTTGCCCGCACGGTCTGACGAACGGCTTTGTCGTATTCCACTTTTGCTTGAGTCATAGCCACATGCGCGCGCAGGACATCCAATTGAGGAACGTCACCGGCGTTCTTTCGTTTACGGGCAACATCTACCAGGGCTTGCGAGAGATCGGTCAGTTCCTTGAGGGTGGCGGCCGTTTCTTGGGTCACGACAATATCGAGATAGGCGCGACGGACGTCATTTCTCAGTATCCAGAGCGTTCTTTGAATTTCTAGATCGGCCTGCGTAACCTGTCTTTTGGCGACCAGGAAGCGAAAGGCCAGCTTCCAGGGCGGCTCGATTCCAAAAGCCGCGCCGAATCGGTAAGTCTGCTCGGCCCGGTAACCGTTATCAAGGACGACTGCGGGGTTAGGAAACACAGTCGCTTGCGCGTAAGCCGATTTGGCAATACCAAGTTGAGCACGAATGGCAGCTGCTCTTGGCCCAGCCAAGAGCGTCTCGTCGAATGCAGCTCTCAAATTTAGGGGTTGCGCTACAGGTTTCTCGACTTGAGGTAAAGATGGTGCTGTGTCAGCAGACACAGGTACCAACTGTGTTAGCACCAAGATCAAGATAAGTAGCGTTAGTGGGAAGCGGTATGAAGCCATAAATCGAGTTGACAGGACGGCAAAGCCAGACAAGTGTGAACACGCGCCTTTCAGTGAAGGCGCATAGTGTCCTCATCTCGATTTAAATAAGGAGAGTTTGTTTAGCCAAATACGTGCGGGAGCACGGCCACCTGCTTATAGGTGGAGCCTTGTTTTTGTTTAGAGCTATCACCGGGACGGGTGGCACGATGTCCGCTGTGGGAAACAACAACGTCGCCGATGTGAGCTCCAGGTCGCAGATAGGAGCAAGGGGACTTGCTGATACGAGAGGCGCAGGTTTATGGGCGACACAGCATCGCTTGGCATGTCCGCAGTCGCTGCACAGGTCTTGAGCAGAGCTTAGTGTGACAGCAGCGGAATGTTGATGCAGGTTTTGTTCCGTGCTCGGACAGAGGCAAGGATACTGGCGAGCTGCCAGTACGATTAGAGTTGTTAAGAGTAGTGCTAGTAACTTTGACAACTTGGTCCAAGAAAAAGAACTCAAAGCATTATATTGAGATGCCTTGATAGCGCCTACCAAGGTTAAAGTAGATGAGCGAGGCTTTAGAGGGAAACGATTATCATTCCCTATAGAATTTGTGTTGCGTATTGCTATGATACCGCTCATGGTGGCGCGTCTTTCTTATGTTTTGCTCGATGCTGCACAGCCTGGCGCCGGGCTGTCTCTGCTTCAGCAGGCTTGTTCAATTTATCGAGGATGTGAGCGTATTGTTCAAGCGAGTCAGCGAGGTCGGCATGTCTTGATTGGTCTTGATAGGCTATGGCTCGCTTCAAGTAGGGCTCTGCTTTGGCGTATTGCGCCTGTACGCTATACACTTTGCTCAAGCTGTGCAGAGTGTCGGCGATGAGCCGTCGCTGCTCTTGACTTGGCTTTATCTTCTCCAGCAACTGCAGTGCTTCCAAGTATTTCTTCTCAGCCTCGTTGAAGTTGCGTTGAGCGATGGCACAGTCACCAAGGTCATGAAGAGTATGGGCCACCTCAAGTTTTTTGAATTTCGCCGGAGACTGTTGCTGGTGCTTGAGGATTTCCTCAAAGGTGTTCTGGGCTTGGGAAACATTTCCTGAGCCTAGATACTCGATCGCTCGCCTTCTTTGGTCTTGGAGAGTTTTGGTCTGGCTGTAATTCGCCCGAGCCTTTTCAAGCGGAGCAGATTGCGCCTTTGTAAAGGTGCATGAGGATGTAAGAAGAAGAGAAATGGCGTATGGAGCAATTACTGGGGTGAAGCGAGCATTCATGACTCTGGGCGTCTTTCGGATCTGTTCTTTCTGTTCTGAAGATTTTACCCTTTGCTGATTTTTATCATCCAGATTATCATATCAGCATTGGGTCATATGTCGTGAACGATCATGCCGGTTAGGTCTAACGATTCAACGCGCTTAACGGGGTCAAAAGCTAAGCTTTTTCGAGGCTTATCCGATGAGTCGCGCCTGGCAATCCTTGAGGCCCTTTCAAGCGGAGAATTGACAGTACAGGAAATCGTGGAGCAAACAGGACTCTCGCAGTCCAACACATCGAATCATCTTGCCTGTCTGCGCTGTTGTGGACTGGTGAAATCACGGCAGGAAGGGCGATTTGTGAGATACAAGGTTGCGAACAGGTACGTGTCGCAAATTCTGGCAAGAGCAGAAGCTTTGCTTGCCAGTACGGGCACGCTGATTGATGAATGCTCCAATTATCGTTTCCAGGGAGGCGATAGTGTCAGAAGGAAGAGTTGATACAGCAAAAGCAAGTAACACTGCGGCAAGTTATCGAAGTGCGCTGCGGCAGGGTTTCTTGCTGGCTGCTGCAACAGTTGCCTGGAATGTCTTAGAAGGCATTGTTGCAGTCTGGGCGGGGACAGCGGTCGGCTCGATTGCCCTTGTAGGATTCGGGATCGACTCTTTCATTGAGACTACGAGCGCGCTGGTGGTTGGTTGGCGCTTGAATCACGAGCTGTTTGGCCAGTGCGGGGAGTCTTCCGCTCGCTTGGAGAGGAAAGCGGCCCAGGTGGCCGGTGGGTTACTGGTTTTGCTGTCCGTCTATGTGTCTGTTCATGCTGTGAGGCAGTTTTTAGGCTTTGCACAGCACGCCGAAGAAAGCATCGTCGGCATAGTTCTTACAATCGTTTCTCTCATTGTGATGCCTCTTCTGGCAAAAGCAAAGCTTAAAGCAGCAGCGGTTATCGGCAGCAGAGCATTACGAGCAGATGCTTATCAGTCAGTTTGCTGTGTGTGGCTTTCGATTACTACGTTGTCTGGATTGGCTCTTAATGCTTTGTTTGGGTGGTGGTGGGCAGATCCGGCAGCCGCACTGATCCTTGTGCCTCTTATCGCAAAAGAAGGACTAGAAGCATTCCGGGGTGTTCCTTGTGGTTGCGCAGAAACATGCGATTAATGGACCGACTTGAAGTGATCGATTGCTCCGTAGTCATTATGGAACGGAACAAACGGACCGGGTAGGTCGCTGCGGCCTTGGCATAAGGCAATTTGCTGACATTAGGCCCGGCAAGTGCATGGCAATAAATCATCCTTAGGGACTAGGTCAGCAGAAGTTTTTTCGCCCGCAAAGGCGATTCGTTCTCTCGCATCGCCTGTCAGCATAGAGCCAATGCTTAACTTGGAGGATAACAATCTGTCTACCAGTGGTACAGGTCATGCTAGAAAGTGGCTGGCACTTGGCGCAGCCATATTTTGCTTCTGGCTCAGTTGTTCGGGTCCAGGATTGGCCGATTTGGATGACCTGACGGACAGTGAGACGAGGGCGCAGTCGGAACAGATAAGACTTAACGTTACAGGACAGACAGCGTTTGACATTAAGGTCGGGACCGTAGAGGCCAAAAGGATCAATCCAGAGCTAACGGTACCGGGTCGGGTAGAAATTGCACCCAATCGAAGTTTCAGAATTCATACGTTGCAAGAAGGACGAATTTGCAGAATATTTGTCACTCTTGGGCAAGCGGTAAAGCAAGGACAAACGATTGCTTGGGTGGACAGTGCGGAGATTAATCGTATAGCAGCGGAGGCGTTGCAGAGCCGAGCACAGATACAGGCCGAACTTGCCCAAACTAAGACAATACTTGACGATGAGGTAATGCAGGCGGAATCACGACACAAACTCGCCAAGGTCAATTTCGAGCGAGTTCAGCAGATCGTCGATGAGGGTATTGGAGCGAAAAAAGAGCTGGACCAGGCAACGTCAGAATTGGAAGTAGCATCAACTCGGCTTGCAGCCGCACAAAGAAAGCGAGAGCAAGTTCTCCTTGCCTTGAATGAAAGGCTAAGGCTGACCATCGAGCCGCTGCGCCAGCGATTGATGCTGTTGGGGCTGAGTGAATCTGGTATAGATGAAATTCTCAAGACAAAAAAAACGGTGGTATGTGTTCCGATTCGATCCAGCCATGATGGCCAAGTCGTAGCGATAAGTACCACCTTGGGGCAGAGCGTCTCACCTGCGGACAGTTTGTTTACCGTGGCAGATCTCAGTCGGGTTTGGGTCACTGCGCAAATTTATGAGTCTGATGTTGCGCGAATCTCTGAAGGGCAAGAAGCAGCTGTTAAGCTTCCATCTTTACCTGGAAGGACGTTCCAGGGACAGCTGTCGTACGTATCGACAAGTGTGGACCCAGTGGGACGCACATTACCTGTAGCAGTTGAGCTGGAGAACAAAGACGGCAAACTGAAAGTCGGGATGTATGCTGAGGTCCATATCAGAGCGAGTGCCAGTCACGCATTGCCGATCGTTCCGTGGGAAGCCATTGTGCAACGCGAGAAGAAAAATTACGTTCTTTTGGAATCACAGGGCTCCTTTAAACCTGTTCAAGTGCGCTTGGGACATAGCTTCGACCATCAGGTTGAGATTAGAGAAGGTGTGAATGCAGGGGACCGAATTGTGACGGAGGGGGCCTTTCAACTAGAAGGCGCCCTTGTTTCATCAGGTGCAAAGACCGCCACTATAGGTAATGATGTAGTGGAAACTGGAGGCAGTGAGTCGTTTGCTAAGGGACCAACAAACTGGTGGCCGCGACTGGAAGTGTTAATTGGAATATTCGTGTTCGGCTTCTTTGCTGGGTTTTCATTTCTTTGGGTGTCTCAGAAAGGTCAGCGGAATATAGGCAGGCAGACACAAGCACCCAGCCAGAGCAGCACAAGTACTCGTCGCGTTCTTGCAATCGACAGCGATAGCAAGGTTGAGTCGAAGATATGATCAGTCGGCTTATCTGGTGGTCGGTCAATAACCGGACGTTGGTCCTGTTGGTAGCTGCCATGCTCTTAATCGGGGGGCTGGTTTACTGTTCCGAAGCAACAATCGATGTCTTTCCAGAGTTTTCGCCACCACAGGTAGTGGTGATAACAGAGGCGCCAGGACTCACCGCCGAACAGGTGGAGTCAGTTGTAACGTTGCCTTTAGAGACGACGCTGAACGGTACGCCTGGTGTGCTACAGGTGCGATCGGCATCGAATTTTGGCCTGTCTACAATAACGATAGTGTTCAAACTCGGTACTCCCTTGAATACGGCAAGACAACTTGTAAGCGAAAAACTGCTGCTTGTTCGGGCACGATTGGGAGAAGCGGTTGGCACGCCGGTAATGCTGCCTCCGGTGCCACCGATTGGTGACATTGTCAAAGTAGGACTTACTTCATCAGAACTTAGCTTGATGGAGCTTAGAACCATTGCAGAATGGGATTTTCGCTATCGCCTCTTATCAGTGTCTGGAGTTTCTCGTGTGCTGGTGTTCGGTAGTGACGAGAAAGAATACCAGGTACTGATAAACCCGGATAAGTTAACGAGCTATGGCTTGACCCTCAGCCAAGTTAATGAGGCTGTTTCAAAGACGAACCTGGCTAGGGCGGCAGGCTTTTTCTTGAGCAAAGACCGCCAGCTACCTATCTATGGGCTCACTCGCGTGGAAGACGTTGACGATCTTGGCAATACAGTAGTCGGTTTGAGAAATGGAATGCCGATTCTTCTCAAGCACCTTTGCTCCATAGAAATTGCTTCGGCGCCGAAGGTTGGCGCGGCGCTAATTAATGGCAAGCCAGGTGTGTATTTGTATGTGTCGAGACAGCCAAATGCTGATACGGTCAAGCTCACAGCCGCAGTGGAGGCAATCTTGGACGACTTGAAAAAGCAGTACGGCGAAAAGATTGTGCTGACTACAATATTCAGGCAGACGGACTTCATTCATGAATCTGTCAATAATGTGCTTGCTGCGATTTATACTGGCGGCTTTCTGGTCTTAATTGTTTTGCTCTTTTTGGGGATCAATTGGCGGCTGTCTGTGGTTAGCCTAGTTGCGATGCCACTTTCACTAGTCTTGGCGGTTGCATTGCTGCGGTTTTTTGGCGGATCGATCAATACAATGACCCTCGGCGGGCTGGCCATCGCTATTGGAGAAGCAGTGGATGATGCTGTTGTCGATTCGCAAAACGCCCTAAGGCATTTAACGGAAAACGAGAAGCTGCCAACGCCGCGGCCCAGACTTGCTGTCATCAAAGACGCCTGTAACGAGATTCGTTCGTCTGTTTTGTATTCGACATTAATGGTGTGCCTGGTGTTCTTGCCTGTGTTTGTGTTACCGGGTGTCGAAGGCAGGATCTTTTCGCCACTGGGTGTTGCGTACATGCTCACAGTGGTGTCAAGTTGGTTGGTCGCGGTGCTGATTACGCCGGCGCTTTGCGCATTGTTCTGGGAAAGAAGGAAAGGCTCCGCTGTATCCGAAAAGAGCGTTGCAGTTCAGCTGCAGATGGTGTACACGAAGGCCTTGGACAGGGCACTTAAGCACCGTAATCCAATTCTAGGTCTGTCTGTGTTAGCTCTTATTTGCAGCCTGTCGCTCCTCCCTTGGATGGGGCAAGGTTTTCTACCTGAATTCAGTCAGCGCGACCTCATACTGACTTTGATGGGCAGAACTGGGCAAAGCCTTAATGCGACCGTACAGATGGGCAAGACTGTGAGCAACAAGCTGATTGACAGCGGCCAAGCCACTGCAGTGGGGGCGTGGGCTGGGCGAACCCATTTGGATGATGTGGGGGCTGGAACTAATTACAGCGAGTTTGACATTGCAGCAAAACCTACAGACCACGGGAACTCCATAGATTCTGTGAGAGGCATTGTCAGTGACTTACCTGGTTGTTTTTATGACGTGACCTCTTTTATCACGCATCGAATGAACGAGGTGCTCTCGGGAGGAACCCGTGCGCAGGTAGCTGTAAAAATTTTTGGCCCGGACTTAAAAGAACTTGAGCGGATCTCCAAGAGAGTCATTGACGTAGTGAAAAGCACCAGGGGAGCAGTTGACGTGCGGGGCGAAGCCCAGATGGTGAGCCCTCATGTAGTGCTCTCTGTGAATCGAGCAAAAATTGCAAGGTACGGGCTCTCTGTGGCGGATGTGTGCGACTTGCTTGAAGTAGGTTTTGGCGGCAGAGTTGTTTCGGAAGTGCTCGAAGATCAGCGATTTTTCAAGCTCAGGTTGTGGTTCGACGAAAAACACCGAAACTCAATTGAGCTTGTGAAGCGAACAATGATTGATACGCCTTTCGGGCTGAGGCTGCCCTTGTCTGAACTAGCAGAGGTCAACATAGAAGACCGTCCGGCCTATATTTTCAGAGAAAATGTTGCTCGGAGAACGGTGATTCAAGCAAACACGAAGGGACGTGATCTGGTTGGGTTTGTGAACGAGCTAAAAGGGAGAATTAATCGCGAGATTGACATGCCAGCAGGCTACTATGTGATTTATTCTGGACAATACATTGCGCAACAAGAAGCAGCCAGGACGATGTTTTGGGCTTGTCTTGCTTCGATAATTGGCATTCTGATTCTGCTGAGACAGGCGGTTGGCAGTTGGGGGACAACGTTCATAGTTGCAAGCAACTTGCCATTTGCGATTATCGGTGGAATTGTCGGTATGGCAATTACTGGTGGAACTATTACGGTTGGGTCGCTTATCGGGTTTGTGTCGCTGTTCGGAATTTCGACAAGAAATGCAGTCCTGTTAGTCTCAGAGATCAATCGTCTTTTGTCATCGGGCGTAAGTGTTGACGAGGCAATTCGAAGCGGAGCAGCAAGCAGGTTTTTGCCGGTAGTTATGACAGCATCTATGGCTGGTCTCGGCATGTTGCCGCTTGCCATAATGGGAGGTGCTGGGCGCGAGTTGGAGCAGCCTCTTGCGATCGTGATCACGGGGGGGCTCGTGAGCAGCACTATCATGTCGCTGTTTGTAATACCAGTCTTATACAAGTCATTCGTTGGAAGAATGAACAAGCCTTGGCAGAGTGCATCGATTGTTGCAGCAAGTCAGGACGATCAAAGAGTTATGTCAGAATCTGGAGGGAGGGACGGTAAGCATTAGCTCTGGCTTAGCATTACTTTCGCCAGTTGCAGGGAGTGGTTGATTCACACAGAACGACCACGAACAGGTGCAAGTATTATTGTCAAGCATTAGTGCGACATGGGAACAGGTTAAGATATGTGTTTGGCTATAGTCATAGTAACCTCACATGTGAGCGGCCGGTTCTAAGGCGTTACATGTTGGGATTGCTCCTTCAGGATCGTAGTTGAACAATGCATAAGCTGACCGCACCGCTGTTACTAACTGTCTTTGTTGCGGCTGTCGCGATTTTGCTGTCTCAAATACCAATCAAAGCACAGGAGTCGCCAAGTAAAGCACCACGTCTACTCAAGATTCCTCCTTCTGGTTACAAGGCGGCGTCGGAAACGGCAGAAAGCAAAGAAGGGGCTGAGATATTCAAGAACCTCAATTGCATGGCTTGTCATTCAGTTCGCAATGTAGGCGGAAGCCTTGGACCCGTCTTAGACGCTATTGGCAGCAAACGTAGTGAATCTTTTCTCATAGCCCATCTCAGCAAAGCTCAGGAGCAAGAATTTTCGAACTTCGTTGCAACTGAAAAACGATCGCATGATATGTACATTCGCATAAGCGACAAATCTGCGAGACTCATAGCCAAATATCTCCTTACACTGGAAGAGCCGCCTGGTGGATTTCTGGTAGTCCCTCATAAAACCCGCTTACCTGCGCCAGAATCGAGTTCAAATCTAGCTTTCAAACCAACTCAGCCGACACAATCGAGCCAACAAGGAGAGGAGATTTTTTCCAGTAAAGGTTGTATAGCCTGTCATTCGATTGGCGATCTCGGTGGTTGGATTGGACCAAAACTAGATGGAGTAGGCGCACGTCTTTCAAAATCAGCCATCGCATCCTACGTTACCGATGCGCAAGCCTATGCCCTGTCAACCAGGTCTGATGCCGACGACTATCCATCCGAGATGCCGAAATTGGACCTTAGCGCTGATGAAATCCAAAAAATTGTGGATTATTTGCTGACTCTTCCTGCGCCAAAAGATTCGGGCGCGAAACCAAATGATTGACAACAATGGGGTCGGCATTAATTAAACAACCCCCACGCCACAGCACTGCTTGATGCTCAAAGCGGACCTCGACCAATAGAAGACCCAGTCCCGCCTGCAACAACGCTATGGCAAGCTTCTGCGCGATCGAAGGCTCTTGCAGTCTGCTGAGCATGCGAGCCCCGGTCATGGATGAGTCATTGAGAACGGCTACAAGACAACAACAGGTCGGATGGGGGCTGGCAAGCCAAACCACCAACATACTGACAACGATTATCAAGCACTTCCTGAGCATCCTCTAATGGTACTGAATTAAGAGTCGTCCATTGTGTAATTGATACTAAGGATTGCCAAGGCTTTTCATCGATCTAAGGATGATGATCATAATAAAAAAACCATTGATACCTAGAAGTATCAAAGGTTTTGCGCCCGAAAACTTGTGATACCGGGACCCAAACATGCTAGGATGGCGCGCAAATTTCTTGTGATACCGGGAGAGGACACCCAGCGCTTGAAAACCACCCTCTTGAAAGCTTCAAATGATCGTTTCCAGAAATACCTGTCCTGGCTTGAACGGCAGCCATTATCCGCTCAGACTAGAAGAGCCTATCGGTCGAGAATGAATCACTTCCTGGGGTTCCTGGGCACCTCTGGTGAGGACATCCGGGTGCTTGTGCAGACCGACCGGGAACGCGCGCATGTCCTTCGTGAATACAAACGATATCTGAAGCAAGAACTGAGATCGAGTCCGGCGACGGTGAATGCTTACCTGACGGCCATCGATCACTTCTTTCAATTCCTCGGTGCCAAGCCTGGAAAAGTTGCTCGCGAAGACTTGCCACAGGAGGCACCGCGGGCTTTGAACAAGGACGAGCAGAAACGTTTCGTGCGTGCCGTCGTTGCGTGCCGCCGCAGCAAAGATCGAGCAGTGGCTCTTTTGCTCCTTAATACCGGCATCAGGATCAGTGAGTGTGCGGCTCTTAAAGAACATGATGTTTCGGTCGCCGGCAGAAAGAACCGCGTTATCGTTCGGAATGGAAAGGGAGATCGCTATCGCGAAATTCCCCTCAATGCAGAAGCTAAGGAAGCGCTTAGTCAGTGGATTAGCGAGCGGAATGAAAAGTTTGAAGGCAAAAAGACAGACGATGCTTTGTTCTTGAATCCGCAAGGAAAAGGGCTTTCCACTGCCAGTTTGGACTTGATTGTAAGAAAGATCGGCCAGAGTTGTGGACTCAGTGTTTCGGCTCACGTGCTCAGACATACTTGCTTGACCAATTTGGTCAGGAACGGAAACGATCTTGTGATAGTCGCTGAAATTGGCGGCCACAAGCGCCTGGAGACGACCAGGCGGTACACGTTGCCAACGCAGTCAGACAAAGAGCGCGCTGTTGATGGGCTGGTCTAGAATTACAGCAGGAGGGAACGCGATGATCAGGATTCTTATAGCGACACTGCTGGCAATCGTTTTGCAGTTCTCGGTAAGCGCACAACAAGATCATCGTTCTGAGACGATTCAGAAACTCTACGAATTCACACAAGACGTGCTGACGGATAAGCTCACACCAGTGAGAGGTGGCAGCAAGGCCAAAGCACTCGGATGCTATCTCGGCAGCAAAGACGATATTCAATTCCGGTCTGGCTACAAAGATGTCGAGCCGCGAACACAGTGCGAATGGACTTATGATCTCAACCAATTCATCCTGACGAATGGCGGCGGCTGGGACAACTTTCAAAAGTACACCAAAGAAACTCCGGTCTCGTCCGATCCGACCAGCATCCTGAATGAAAGCCTGCGTAGCTATGGCGGCGGCAAAGACCCGAAGGATGCCTGGGACAGGGCTCACGTGCCTTACGATAAGCAAGCCGCCTTTGCCGACAAGTGGTGGAAGAACAATAGTCGAGCTTACAGCTCCGCCGTGGTGCCACCTAAAGACTGGTGGCTGCACGATGCCATCCTGGACGGCAACAATATCTGGACGCGATACGACCAATTCAACGGCAAGGCCAGCTCTGATTATGTGATGTGGCGTGACGCCGAACTGGCGAAATTGCTCAAAAAGCAGTGATACTCGACCATGCATAGCCGGTAGAGGCTTTTCGGGCTTTTTGCCGGACGGTTCCGTTCATTTTATTACGTAAGATACGTAAATTACGGTTATTACGTAATACGTAAGTTACGGAATTATGGTAAAATTGAGTCGAAAGCATGGAGGAACGGCACATGGGGCGGCGCGGATCGATTAACGAAGAACAGGTTTTTGAGGCAGCAGACGCTTTGGTGGCTCAAGGGAAGGAGGTTACACCGACAGCCCTTCTCGGCTCGTTAGGCAGTGGCAGCTTCACCACCATCTACAAGTACCTTTCGGCCTGGGAGGCTTCCAGGGCTTCGGCCGTAACAGACCGGGCAGCCGTAATCCCGGATGCTGTTTTGTCGGCCTTTGGAGCCGCCTGGAGGGCTGCCTCGGCCGAGGCTGGCAAAGAAGTCCTGGCAGTTAAAGAACAAGCTGCTGATGACGTAGCAGCGGCAAAAGCACAGTTTCAAGAGGCTCTCGAAACCATTGAGCGCCTGGAGGCAGAGAGTGAGGCAGATGCAAGCCGCCTGGAATCGCTATCGGCAAAAATAGCCGAACTGGAGAAGGCGCTTCATCAAACAGAGAATGAGAAAGCCGCGCTCAAAGCTACGACGGAACAGTTGCGGCACCAGGTGAAGTCTCAAGAGTCAGAGCTGGAGCGCGTACACAAAGACTCAGAATCCGAGCGCAAGCGTCACCAAGAAGAGATGACCAAAGCAACTGCGTCGGCTTCAGCCGCTCAGGATAAGGCAAACACGCAGATAGAACAGTTGCGCCAGCAGGTGGCCGATGTACAGACCAAACTGGAAAAAGCAGAACGGGAACGAGCAGAGTCGCACCTGAAGGCTCAGGAAGCTTCCGGTCGAGCAGAGAAGGCCGACGAGCGAGCGCTTAAATCCGAGCAAGAAACTGCACAAGCGCGTAAGGACAAAGAGGCTGCAATCAAGGAAGCGGCAGAGTTGCGCGGCAAGGCTGCTGCCGTGGATGCGCAGAACCAGGATCTACTCGCGCGTTTGGCTGACAAGACTGACAAGCCAAAGAAGAGCTAGAGCTAAGGGTCTCCAGTCGAAGTTGACGGAGTAGTTTGTTGGTCGGATTTGTACTTCTTCATCAGTTCGGACAGACTTGATGCGGACGAAGACGGCGTGGAAAGTGAGTCTAGTCCACCATATTTCTTGTCAAAGAATGACTTTGTTGTCGGAGTTGTCGGCGCTGGGTCTGCATACTTCTTCATCATCTCCGACAGACTCGGTGTTGATGTAGACGGAGTGGACAGGCCGTCGAGCCCTTTGCGCTTGAAAAACGACGGCGTCGTAGATGGCGTCAGTAACGTGCTGTTTGGATCGGCTGGCGCAGCAAACGGTGATGAATTACTGGGAACCAGCGGCAGAGTTGAATTGCTTCCTGTTATCGGCGATACCAGGGACGGTGCAGCTTGTGTCGGAGTTTCTCCAGTAAGTCGCGCCAATTTCTCCTGAGCATACTTCAAACCACTCTGACCTTCCGCCAGGTTCTTTTGCCTGAAGTCTCGCATTTCCCGAAGCTTCGCCTTTTCGTATTCGCTGATAGTCGGGTCGGCGATTTTCATTTCGAGGTTAGTAAGTTCGCTGTTGCAGTGCTCGATGACCTTTTGATACTTGTCGATTTCCAGCTTGGTGAAGTAGACGTCGTCATCGTGTTGCTTCTGCTCGCGTTGCTTCCGCTTCTCTTCTTCGTCATCCATGAACTTCTTCCAGGATGTTGGATTCCCGCCTGGAAAGCGATATTCAGGCGGAATGTACGGCTCGGGCGTAGTGGTAATTGGGTTGT